>NZ_AMGD01000027.1:0-68493 GCF_000297555.1 Paenisporosarcina sp. TG-14 | reverse complement strand
CCATATAAAAAACACCCCAAAAGTTAGATTTTTACTCTAACTTTTGGGGTGCAGCACCAATTGGCAGTCCTTTTTTCATTGATATATGCATTATTATCCTGAAAAGTAGGTTTTTCGTTGCTTAATTGACAAGTTTTTTGCAATAGAAGCTGTAATGTAACTAATTGAGTGCGAATAACATAACTACTTTAAAAATGAAATGGAGATGATATAGTGAATTTTATTAAACGAAAAATGTGAATGTTGAACCAAAAGACTCGAATAATTAACCTTTGAAACGCTTTCTAACCCTTTTTAGAGAGGTATATTGATTTCTTTGAAATTCCATTCACAATAGTATTGAAACAATATATTAATATCATAAAGGTGAACAAGGGAGGAAGAATCATCCAATATTGTTTCGTCATAAAAACTTCTCTGGAAATGGAAATCATACCTGAAAGCTCATATATGTTTAGTATTAATTCGCTAGATTGATATGTTGCACCTCCAACAAAAATGGATAGAATCCCTAAATGTACAAACATTTGAAGCACTTGTACAATATGTTGTGACCAGAGTAAAAGAATTTTTGGCCATAATTGAGGATTAATGTGTTTGATTAAAATCCAAATTAACGATCCCCCCATTACAACCGAACTTTGAACATATTCCTTTTTTAATGTTTCATTCATTTCATTCCCAATTGAACTGGTTGTTACCGGTAGAACAACGAAGGACATAATCAGAATTTGTAAAATCAATCGCTCCGTTAGTGTCGTTTCCCATACGCCAGTACTATTTATAAGTATCGGGATTAGTAAAATATATGTTAGTAGAGTTAATGGTAAAAAATGTATACCATCTGCAATGGAATTAATGGCTACTCTTAATTTATTGTTTAAATAAAACACATAAAGGATTGCAAATAAATAACCCGTTACAATTCGTATAGTTGCAATGATTAACGTGATTAGAATGGTATATTTGATACCTACTATTAATTGTTGAAGAATTGAATAGCCAAAAGGATCTGTTCCAAATAGAATATTTGAAGAAGGCGGGTGCGGTGCCATACTTTCCATTTCCCCTTCATCATTATATATATAATTGATTTGATCTATTTTATCGTTGAAAAAAATGAAATATAGAAAACTAGTTAATAAAAGCCCAAATACAATCAAAATTGGGATTATAATATTTAAATATTTAAATAAATTTATCCTTACTATTTTCAAGGTTTCTGATATTCCACGTCTTGATTCTTTTTTTCTAAAGATATTTATAGATTTAACTTGTTGAATATTCAACATAGATAAATTGAAGTTATTGAAAATCACATTTCTTTCTATTTGCTCCTTATCCACGATTCGTTCTGCTACTGCATAAACGAGGAAGAAGGGAGTGAAAATAGATAAAAGAATAAAGGTTGTACCACTAGGACTGAAATCAGCCTTCAAATAATAAAGAATCCCATTGATGCCAAAAAGGTATTCAATGATTAACAAGGAAGATAAACTGAGCCAAACAATTGATTTAGATTGGAAAAATAAACTTTTCAACACATTTGTAGTACAATGTTTCAGTAAAACTTCGAAATTACTTAACCCCTTAGACCTGGCTAACTCAACATATGATTTTCCCCACTCCTCTTCAAATAACAAGATAAAGAGCTTGAAAAGTAACAGAGTAGGTAGAATTGATAAGCAAAGAATAGGAGCGATATATACCAAGTTATCTCCCAAACTATAAAATTGCAAAATAAGAATATCAGTTTTTAAATAAACTTGAACAACTAAAATTTGAATAAGAAATATAAATGAAAAATCTGGGAATGACTCAAGAAATTTTGCTATGTGCAGAAGAATTTTTTTTATAAATCCCTTAGATAAAAGTGTAATAAATGACAGAACGAATGAACTTATAAGAGATAAAAGTAGAGAAGCAACCAAAATAAGCATTGAGTAAACATAAGGTCCTTTTAAATAAAAGCGATAGAAGCTGACTTGCCTCTCGGAAGGGTTAATGAAATCTTTTACGACCCCCAAGAAAGTTGTGAAAAGTAAATGGAGATCGAAGGAGCCGTTAAGTGTAAAGAGAATTGGTATACAGCTTATTAGAATGATTCCAATCACTCCTAATAAATATTTAAATAGCGTAATTGGTATTATCTTCAAAAATCCAGCTCCTTTACTATCAAATTAAGAATTCAGTAAATGTTGTTTTATAATTATTACTTAAGAAATTACCATCTCTCGTATTTCGATGTTGTTCTTAATTTATAAATAATCTTTATAAGTAAAGAATGAAACAAATAGTTATACCATAATATAAAAAGGAACTCAGGAAGATATACGATGTACTACATAATCGTTTTTCGAAACCCATTCTAATTCCAGTTTGACCCTGAATCTGAAAATCCATTATTAGAACTGATGACTTGTTTGTGAAAATGTTTAATCTTTTATTAGAAAAAGTTCCTCCACTTGTAATACGCGAGAATTTTCAAAAAAGTTTCAATTATCTTTAATTTGTGAATTTTACATAAAAATTCCGATTTTTTATTAAAAGATTAATACTATCCGCATAGCGAAAGTAAGACTGACAAGGTGTATTAATGAGAAGACATTATTTATAAACGATGACAGACACCAATAAAAAGTTATAAATTATCTCGGTCTAACTTTTAGGGTTCAGTACAATTTGCAGTGCTTTTTCATTTCTGACTTTCTCAAAGATCATTTTATTAATAATAGAAAATTGTCATTACAATAAAAATAATGAAAAAGTTGAATAAACCAGAAAAAGAAACGAAAGCAAATTAGCACCGCTAAAAGCGATGCTAATTTGCTTTCGTTTTTAATTACTGATTGAAGTTCTCATTAGAGTTTTACATCTCTGAAGAGAACCCGTCATTTTTAGGAAGTAGTCTTTATCTATTGTTCATTATTTAATTGGAAGTAAAAAATTAACCGCGATTTAAATGTAAAGAAGATGGAAAGTCTATTATAAAACCATCACGCAAAAAGGAGATTTTCCAAATGACCGAGTTCCCGATTATACATACAATTATTTGGGATGCCGTTTGGGCAATCCCAGTAATTATGATAGTGGTAATCGTACTCAAGGTGTTGTTGCCTATTTCTTCTAAACACATTCCAGTAAGTGCAACAATTATAGGAATGATCATTTCAATATTTATTAGTCATCCTCAGAATTTATCAGCCGGAATTTTTATGGGATTTTTTTATAGTGCCGCTGCAATAGGGACGTTTGCTTCATTAAAAACAACATTAAAAGCATACCGAAGTTAATCAAAAAAAGCCCAACGACGGACTAGCAGTTGCTAGTCATTCGTTGGGTTTTCGTTTTCTTCGTTGAACCACAAAGGGTCATCATTTTCGACTTCTCCGTTATAGTTAATCAATACTTCTTCTCCAGCTTTAATATCTTTGTAAGCAAAGAAATCAAAAGTATGATTGTCAAAATTAATATCATACATTGCATTTGGTTGGTACGAGTGATTAAATAACATGCCATATCCTAATACCAATGCAGTATGGTTTATGCCATATTCAAAAGCATAATCCGCTAAAAGCGTTTTCTCAACATGTTCATGTTGTTCATTTGGATAGGGGAGAACTGGCGCTTCGTGAATGAGTTCGCCTTTTTTGATATCACGTTTTGCAAAAACGCCACGATTTAATTCTCCGTCACTTAATGTAGATGTTTTGATTTCAATCATTAGGTTCACCTTCTCAATTCGATTGTTAATGTTATATATGACTTGCCGGAAGATATAGTAGCACAAAAATCATCCAGCAAGTTACAAGTATAACATGTGGAATCTTAATCGTAATCTTACAAGGGAAATAGTAACTATTATTCGTAAGGGTTCAGTCACATCTATTTTTCAGTCAAACCTTTAAAAATCGTGTCAATATTCCATTCCATCATTTTAATATACGTGTCACCATCTTCACCGGGCTTACCGATGGAGTCAGTAAAGACTTTACCGTAGATTGGAACTCCAGTTTCAGCAGACACGGTTTCCATACTACGAGGATCTATGCTCGTTTCAACAAATAATACAGCATCTTTTTTCGTATTAATAAAATCAACTACTGATTTCACTTGTTCTGGTGACCCTTGATTTTCAGAGTTGATTTCCCAAATATAGGCTGCTTCAAAGTCATAAGCTTCAGAGAAATATTTAAATGCTCCTTCGCTCGTAATTAAAAGACGTTGTGCTTTTGGAATTTCGTTATAACGTGTAACTGATTCCTGATGAAGAGTTTCAAGTTTTTCAATGTAGGCTTGAGTGTTCTTTTCATATACATCTGCATGTTCTGGATCAACTTTAATCAATCCATCTCTAGCATTCTCAGCATATTTAATTCCGTTACGAATATCTAACCATGCATGAGGGTCTACTTCAGATTCTTTCCCTTTAGTAGTCAAATATTTTGGTTGAACACCTTCACTCATCAGGAACACAGGTGAGTCTTTTTCGCCTTTGTTGGCAGTAAGTAATAGTTTTTCAAACCATGAGTTTCCTGCTTCTAAATTAAGTCCGTTGTAAAATACAGCATCCGCATCTGTTGTCAGTTGAACATCTTTTGGAAGCGGATCATATTCATGTGGATTAGAACCAACTGGAGCAAGGGTGTGAATTTCTACTCGATCTCCACCCACATTTTTAACAATATCGTAAACAATTGAATAAGTAGCAATGACTTGAATTTTTTCGTTAGGATCTTTTTCAGCATTTTCATCTTCTCTACCACATGCTGAAATAACTAGGAGCAATAGGATGCTCATGATGACTGTAAAATATTTTATGGATTTCATCTTAATCCTCCCAATAATTTATGATTGTGCATGCATTTCTCTTTTTCGTGCACTTTTAATCGTGCGCCATATTAAGCCTTGTTTTGGTGAAAATAAAAACGCAAGAATAAATAAAGCTGTGGCAGCAAGCACAATGGTTGCGCCTGAAGCTAAATTGTAGGTATAGCTAAAATACAATCCGAGTATGGCTGACAACACACCAATGCCAGCGGAGAGGTAGAGCATGACCCACAGTCGATCTGTTAATAAATACGCAGTTGATGCTGGCGTAATGAGCATCGCTACAACTAGAATAATGCCAACTGTTTGTAAAGAAGCTACTGTTACTAATGTTAGAAGTGCCATTAAGAAATAATGAATAACTTTAGTTGGTAATCCATATGCTGCTGCCATCGTTGGATCAAACGAACTAACAAGAAGTTCCTTATAAAAGACATAAATACTAACAAGAATGAAGATTCCGATGATTAGAGTTGACATCATTTCAGATGGACGTACGGCGAGTACATTTCCAAAAAGAATGTGATACAAATCTGTACTGCTTTTCATAAATGTAATAAGAATAATCCCAGATGCAAATGCAGCTGTGAACATGATACCAATTGAAACGTCATTCTTAATCCTACTATTATTACTAATGAAACCAATACCTAACGCTGTTATTAATCCAGTAAATACAGCTCCAAAAAAGAAGTTTATGCCCAAAATATAAGATAATGCCACACCAGGAAGCACGGCATGCGAGATTGCATCACCCATTAAAGCCATTCCTCTTAAAATGATAAAGCAACCAATTACCCCACAAATAATACCAACCATAATAGATGTAAGTAAGGCTTTTTGTAAAAACCCATATTGGATGAGGGCTTCAATAAAATTCATCATACTTTAACCTCATCTCCAATCAATGTAGGAAATTGATTTGTGTAAGCTCTACTTAAGACTTGTGGTTGAAATACTTTTTCAACGTCCCCATGATCGATTAGCTCTTTGTTTAACAAAATTAGTTCATTAAAGTAATCACTGGCTTTACTTAAATCATGATGAACAACGACTACTGTTTTTCCATTATCTCGAAGTTCTTTTAATATCGAGATAATTTTCTCCTCACTAGTGACATCAACACCTACGAACGGTTCATCAAGAAAATACATCTCAGGTTTCTGAGCCAATGCTCGAGCAAGGAATACTCTTTGCTGCTGTCCACCTGAAAGTTCTCCTATTTGACGTTTAGAAAGCTCAGCTATTCCTACTTTTTCTAAACACTCCATAGCTAATAACTTATGTTCTTTTTTAGGACGCTTAAAGATGCCCAAGTTTGGATAAGTACCGAGTAATACAGTATCAATAACTGTAATCGGAAAATCCCAGTCGATATTGCTTCGTTGAGGAACATAAGCAACTTTTGTTTTCATTTCCTTAATCGATTTACCTAGTATTTCAACTTTGCCGTTATCTTTTTTTATTAAATTTAATAAAACTTTTAACAAAGTCGATTTCCCTGCACCGTTTGGTCCAATAATTCCAACCAATTTACCTTCCTCAACTGTGAAACTGACATTCTTTAAAGCCTCGGTACCGTTATACGAAACAAATAAATCGTTAACGGCTATTGCTGTTGCCATAACTAATTCCTCCTAATTTAAAATCTATTGTTCAAATCATATTATTTTATATAAAATATTTCCCATCCGAAAAAAAGTTTCCTTAGAACAACTATATGCGAATAAAGTCGTTTAAGCAACAGCAATAAACTAAATATAATTATTATTAAGTTCTTAATTATTAATTATGTAAGTAATTAGTAAAAAGGTTTTTAAAATATTTACAGAAAAATAAAAGCATCATTATTAGTCCGACTCAATTGAATGGTGAGTTTCGTGTACAATCAAATAGGAAAAATAGTATAATTAATGGATAAAGTTTCTTTTAAAAATAAACATTAATTTTCCATTAATTAGATTTTTGTTTAATAGTTCTCTGGTTTAAATAATATGTTGTGAATGGAATGGAAGCTATCTGGTGAGAAAGTCGTTACGATCGATTTCTCGAACACCTCGGTGGTTGGCAAAAAGTAGTAGAAGCCACGACTATTTAAATGAAGGAGAGATGCATGATGCTTTCAGCAGGAGGACGTTCAAAAATTTTTCAAACTTTAAATACCTTTGAGTTTGATTTACTTATAATTGGTGGTGGAATCACTGGAGCTGGTATTGCTCTTGACGCAGTAACGAGAGGACTATCCGTTGCGTTAGTTGAAATGCAAGACTTTGCTGCAGGTACTTCTAGTCGTTCTACAAAACTCGTGCACGGTGGCCTTCGTTATTTAAAACAATTTGAAATACAATTGGTTGCTGAAGTGGGTAGAGAACGTGAAATCGTTTATGAAAATGCAGTTCATGTAACAGAGCCTGAATGGATGCTCTTACCGTTTCATAAAGGCGGTACATTTGGACCGATTTCAACGTCTGTTGGGCTTAGGGTGTATGATTTTTTAGCTGGAGTAAAACGTGCTGAACGACGTCAAATGTTATCAACTGGGGAAACGAAGAAAAAAGAGCCACTTCTAAAAACTGATGGACTTCGTGGTGCTGGTTACTACGTTGAATACCGAACGGATGATGCTCGTTTGACGATTGAAGTAATCAAAAAGGCGGCTGAAAAAGGTGCGGTTTGCGTAAACTATGTTAAAGCACAATCATTTGTCTACCAACAAGGTAAAATTATTGGAGTTGATGTAGTGGTTCAACTTTCTGGTGAAACTGCAACCATTCATGCCAAAAATGTTGTCAATGCGACGGGACCCTGGGTAGATAGTGTTCGTGCAAAGGATTCAATCGGAAATGGTAAACAACTTCGTATGACAAAAGGTGTTCATGTGGTAGTTAATCAATCAGTTTTCCCTTTAAAGCAAGCCGTTTACTTTGATACCCCTGATGGTCGAATGATGTTTGCGATACCTAGAAATGGTAAAGCATACGTTGGAACGACAGATACTTTTTATGGAGAAAATCCAAAAAATCCTGTTGCGACGAGTGAGGACGTCACATACATATTAGATGCAATTGCTTTTATGTTTCCTAGCATCAAATTAACTCAAGAGCAAGTAGAATCTACTTGGGCAGGTATCAGACCTCTTATCTATGAAAAAGGAAATAATCCGTCAGAGATTTCTCGTAAAGATGAAATCTGGGAGTCTGCAAGTGGACTTGTTACAATAGCTGGAGGTAAGTTAACTGGATACAGAAAAATGGCTGAATTGGTCGTTGAGCGTGTAAGGAAAAACGGCAGAGTCTCTTTTTTTGGACCTTCTGTTACGAAACATCTCCCATTGTCTGGCGGGGATTTTGGAGGTTCTAAATGTTTTACATCCTTTGTTGAAAAGAAAGCACTTGAAGGTGAAAAATTTGGCTTAACATATGATGAAGCTCAACATCTTGCATCCTTTTATGGAACGAATGTTGATAAATTATATAACTTTGCAGTTGTTCATAAAGACAATACTTATGGATTGCCGTTACCTATAGCTTCAAAGCTGGATTATGCCATCCAATATGAAATGGCATGTACTCCAGCTGATTTTTTTGTTCGGCGAACAGGTAATTTATATTTCAATATTGAAGAAGTACATGAATATAAAGAGCAAGTGTGTCAAATGATGAAATCACAACTTGGATATTCAGAAAACCAATTGGATTTTTATCGCTTTGATTTGGATAAACAAATTAAAGCAACAACATCATTTCGAGAGGAGAATTCTTGATGGCTAAAAGTATTCATTATATAAAAATGTCAGATGGTCATGAAATCTATACAGTAGTATATAAACCAGAGGATTCACCAATTGGACATGTTCATATATTACATGGCTTGGCAGAGCATATTGGACGTTATGAAGAGTTTGCTCAAGTTTTGGTGGAAAAAGGATATATGGTATCTGGGCATGACCATCGTGGGCATGGACAAACAGGAAAAAAACAAAGTCCACTCGGATTTTTTGCTAACAAGGATGGCTTTGAACGAGTGACGGAAGATGTAAGGGAAGTTTTGCAAGCTGTTCGTAAGGATATAACTTGTGAAAGTCCAATTCTTTTTGCCCACAGTATGGGCTCATTTATTGGGAGGCGCTATATCCAAAAATATGGTCAGTCTGTATCAAAAATTGTACTATCAGGAACGGATGGGCCAACAGGTTTAACTGGTAAAATAGGTAAACTTTTTGCGCAAGGATCTGCACTAGTCAAAGGAAAGCAAACTGAGAATCCTTTTCTAAATAAAATGACATTTGGTAATTTTAATGGAGCCTTTAAAGAATCGAAAACTGATTTCGATTGGTTAAGTTCTGATCAATCAGAAGTTCAAAAATATGTGGAGGATCCTTTGTGTGGGTTTGTTCCGAGTAACCAACTTTTTATCGATTTAATCAATGGACTCAGTATCATTCATGACAACAAAGAAATTGAGCGTATTCCAAAAAACATACCAATTCTACTGATAGCTGGAACAATAGACCCTGTCAGCAGAAACGGAAAAAAACTGTGGGTAGTTGCCAAACAATATAAAAAAGCAGGATTAACTAATATTACTGTGGTGTTAGTAGAAGATAAAAGGCATGAATTATTACACGAGATTGGAAAAGAAGATACTTTTAATCTCGTTATAAATTGGGTGGAAAAAAAATGATCAATATAGAAGTACTGGCAATAGTTGGACCTACTGCATCTGGAAAAACTGCGTTGTCCATAAAACTTGCGAAATTGTTGAATGGGGAAATTATTAATGGGGATTCTATGCAGGTATATAAAGGTCTTGATATTGGTACAGCAAAAATCACGCCTGAAGAGATGGAAGACGTTCCTCACCATTTACTAGATATAAAAGAGCCAACAGACTCTTTTTCAGTTGCTGAATACCAACAATTGGTTCGAGCCAAAATAGCTGAAATTCAAACAAGAGGAAAGTTGCCAATTCTCGTAGGGGGTACAGGACTATACGTACAATCAGTTTTATATGACTTTCAGTTTACGGAAGACCGTGTGGATGAAGCAGTTCGCGATGCATACTATGAGGAACTAAAAAAACTAGGACCTGAAGCAATGCATGAAAAGCTTCAACGAATTGATCCTCAAAGTGCAGCAGTGATTCATCCGAATAACACGCGTCGAGTTGTACGTGCTTTAGAAATTGCCGAGCACTCTGATACTACTAAATCGGCTAATCCTCAAAATCAAGGTCGTGAATCTATGTATCGGCATGTGGTTTTAGGTTTACATGTTGATCGAGAACAATTATATGAACGAATTAATATGCGAGTTAGTAATATGATTGAGCAGGGCTTAGTTAATGAAGCCAGGCAACTATGGGACGATGGAATTATAGATGTACAAGCAGTACAAGCAATAGGCTATAAAGAGATATACGCTTATTTTAGAAATGGTATTTCTTTAGAAGAAGCGGTTGAACAAATTAAACAAAATTCACGAAGATATGCAAAGCGTCAGCTCACTTACTTCCGCAATAAGTTTCCAATCACTTGGATTGAACCTAATGTCAACATGTCTGAATTACTTTCAATAATTAAAAATGAAATGCAGGAATCTGGTCATTAAAAGCGAATACTATCAAAAGTAATTAAATAAACGTACCACACATTTAGTTCATACAGGGGGAAGTACAATTATGAAACCAATGAATATTCAAGATGTTTGTTTAAATCAGTTTCGCAAAAATAGTATATTTGTTACTGTGTTTTTATTAAATGGTTTTCAGTTAAAAGGCATTATCAAATCCTATGATAACTTTACGGTGTTATTAGAGTCTGATGGTAAACAGCAACTCATTTATAAGCACGCCATTTCTACATTCGTACCAGCAAAATCAGTAGTAATAACAACGGATGAAACTTAACCAATAAATATGTCATTTGACAATATACCCACTGGGGTATATTATATTATTATAAACCACTTATTGGAGGAATAAAAAATGAAAACGATTCAACCTGAAAAATTACAAGAAAAGCTAGAGGCTAGTGAAAAAGTTCATATGATTGATGTTCGCGAAGCGGATGAAGTTGCTAAAGGTATAATACCTGGTGCAGAACATATTCCATTAGGATTAGTAGAATTCAAATACCAAGATTTAGATAAAACGAAGGAATACGTAATTATTTGTCGTTCTGGAGGACGTAGTGGAATGGCTTGTCAATTCCTAGAAGGTCAAGGGTTTGATGTAACGAACATGTCTGGCGGTATGTTAGACTGGCAAGGTGAAGTTGAACTATAGAAAAGTAGCAGATTAACTCGGAAGCCGAGTTAATCTGCTTTTTCTGTTTCAAGTAAAGAACGAAATGGCAAACGCCAATTATATAAGTAAGAGACAACTCGTAAGACTGTCATCATTACAAACAAAACATAGAGCGAAAGATCGTCTGTAGCAAGGTCTAAACCAATAACTAAACCAACAATAGCTGCCCACACTGCATACACTTCATTTTTAAGTACAAGTGGTTTCCGCCCGGCCAAGACATCACGAACGATCCCGCCTCCTGAACCTGTTAACACTGCCGCAACGACGGTTGCGCTTATAGGGAGTCCAAGGTGTACAGCGAATAACGCCCCTTGAATTGCAAATGCAGAAAGTCCGATTGCATCGAAGAATTTCCCCCAGCGATTCCAATGTTTTAATAATTTACGTGGGAATAAAAAGACAGCGGTAATTGCAAAAAGGGCAATTTGAAACATCATTTCTTGTTCCCATAGTGCTGATACGGGTACTCCTATTAATAAATTCCGAATTGCTCCTCCACCAAAGGCGGTCACAATTCCGAGTAAATATACACCGAACAAATCATATTCTTCTTCCATAGCAACAATTGCGCCTGAAACAGCAAATGCAATTGTACCAATAATGCTTAACACTTCCCAAGCCACTTGACACTCCTCCAAAATTCAATAGAACCGATATAATAATAGCAGATATATATGCTATTACAACTATTTTGGTTTACATTCTATTTAAATAGGTATGATAAGATAGAATAGGGAAATAGAAGAATTGAGGAATAAATTATGACGTTTCAATCAGTATTAACAACGAACTTATTAAATGAAGCAAAACATATTGAACAACTAGTGTCGGAGCAACATGAGACAGCCGATCATATTGCTTTCTTCAATCAAGAAAAAGTCATTACAGCATTTAGAAAACATCAAGTAAGTGATTTTCATTTACATCCTTCAAATGGATATGGCTATGATGACGAAGGAAGGGATAATTTAGAACGTGTGTATGCTGAAGTATTTGGATCTGAAGCTGCGCTTGTAAGACATCAAATAATTTCAGGAACACATGCAATAACCATCAGTTTATTTGGCGTGCTCCGACCTGGCGATGAATTACTATATATAACGGGCAAACCATATGACACATTACAAGCAATTGTTGATGGTGGAGAGCAAGACACCGGTTCTTTAAAAGACTTTAATATTTCATATCGACACATAGATTTACAAGATAACGGTGATGTTGATTGGGAAAAAGTAGAGCAAGCGATTACATCAAAAACAAAAGTGGTTGCCATTCAACGCTCAAAGGGATACGCTAATCGTCCTTCATTTACTGTTGATCAAATTAAACAAATGACAAAAAAAATTCGATCAATTAAACCACAAGCAATTATTTTCGTTGATAATTGTTATGGTGAGTTTGTAGAAAAGCTTGAACCAACGAATGTAGGGGTTGATTTAATGGCCGGTTCCCTTATTAAGAATCCTGGTGGGGGTCTTGCGAAAATGGGGGGATACATAACAGGTCAGAAAAAATTTGTTGATATGTGTGCTTATCGAATGACTTCACCGGGGATAGGTGGCGAGGCAGGTGCTTCCTTAAATACATTAGGAGATATGTATCAGGGCTTTTTCTTAGCGCCTCATGTCGTGGCACAAGCGGTTAAAGGAGCCATTTTCACATCGGCCATGCTCGAAAAAATAGGGATGAATACATCACCTCATTATCTTGAAAAGCGAACAGACTTAATACAGTCTGTATCATTCAAAACGGCACAACAAATGATACAATTTTGTCGGGCTATACAAGCTAATTCTCCAATAAATGCTCATTTTTCTCCAGAACCTGCATATATGCCGGGTTATAAGGACGATGTCATTATGGCAGCAGGAACTTTTGTTCAGGGATCAAGTATTGAATTAACCGCCGACGGACCATTACGTCCTCCTTATACAGCATACATCCAAGGGGGATTAACCTATGAACACGTTAAGTTCGCGATCCTCTCTGCTGTTCTTCAACTACAAAATAGTTCGCTCATTAAATAAGATGGATGTTTCTGATTTAAGGAATATTTTATGGTGTTAGGTAATATAACATATTGTTGACATGAAACCTTACATAAGGTAAGATAAGAATTGTGAAAGCGGAGGTGAGTCATGTGAGTCAACAACTAAGAAGAACGATGCCCTTGCTCCCAATTAGCATTGTCATGCAGCTCACAGAATTGACTGCCAGACAAATTCGCTATTATGAAGATCATGATTTAATTAACCCAGCACGTACAGATGGTAATCGACGGATGTTTTCATTAATTGATGTCGACACTTTACTTGAGATTAAAGATTTTCTTGAGCAAGGCATTAATATGGCTGGAATTAAAAAAATATTTGAAATGAAAAACCAGCCCCTCATCGCTGAAAAGAAAGCCCAGATGACAGACACGGAACTACGAAGTTTCTTGCGTGTTGAAATGCAACAGGCAGGAAGAATGCAAAAGGCTTCTTTAAGACAAGGTGATTTATCTCGTTTTTATCATTAAGCGGGCAATTATAAATTAAAATTATAGGAGAGTGACAAGAAGTGAGCAAGTACACTAAAGACGACATTCATAAGTTTGTAAAAGAACAAGAAGTTAATTTTATACGTTTACAATTCACAGATATTCTTGGAACGATTAAAAATGTTGAAATACCTGTAAGCCAGCTTGACAAAGCACTCGACGATAAAATGATGTTTGATGGTTCTTCAATTGAAGGATTCGTTCGCATTGAAGAGTCCGATATGTATTTAGTTCCAGACTTAAACACATGGGTTGTTTTCCCATGGATTACTGGAAAAGGGAAAGTAGCTCGTTTAATCTGTGACGTCAATAAAGCTGATGGTTCACCATTCAAAGGAGATCCACGCAGTAATTTAAAACGTGTTTTAAAAGAAATGAAAGAATTTGGTTTTACAGATTTTAATTTAGGACCTGAACCGGAATTCTTCTTATTCAAATTAGATGAACGTGGTGAACCAACACTGGAACTAAATGACACTGGTGGATATTTTGATTTAGCACCAATGGACTTAGGTGAAAATTGCCGTCGTGATATAGTTCTAGAATTAGAGGAAATGGGCTTTGAAATCGAAGCATCTCACCATGAAGTAGCTCCAGGACAACATGAAATTGATTTTAAATATGCAGATGCAGTGACAGCTTGTGATAATATACAAACATTTAAATTAGTAGTTAAAACTATTGCACGTAAACATGGTTTGCATGCTACATTTATGCCAAAACCATTATTCGGTGTCAATGGATCAGGAATGCATATGAACGTGTCGTTATTTAATGGTAAAGACAATGCGTTCTATGATGAGAATGCAGACTTGAAATTAAGCGAAACAGCTTATCAATTCATGGCAGGTATTTTGAAGCATGTTCAAGGGTTTACAGCAATTACGAATCCAACGGTTAATTCATACAAACGTTTAGTTCCAGGGTACGAAGCACCTTGTTACGTTGCATGGTCTGCACAAAACCGTAGTCCACTTATACGTATTCCGTCTTCTCGTGGAGTAAGTACTAGAGTAGAAGTTCGTTCAGTTGATCCAGCTGCTAATCCATATCTTGCGATGGCTGTAATCTTGAAAGCCGGACTTGATGGTATTAAAAATAAATTAACACCACCTCCAGCAGTTGACCGCAACATCTATGTTATGAACAAACAAGAGCGTCGTGCAAATGGGGTTGAAGATCTTCCAGCCGACTTATATGCTGCTTTAATAGAACTTGAAAAAAATGAAACAATTCGTGAAGCGTTAGGTGAGCATATTTATGCAAACTTCGTAGATTCCAAAGAAATTGAATGGGATATGTTTAGAACTTCTGTACACCCATGGGAACGCGAACAATATTTGAAAATGTATTAATATTTAAGGTAATTATATAGTTGTCAACACAAAACCCTACTTTTAAAGTAGGGTTTTGTGTTTTAAAAGAATAGATCTTTCTAGCTCGAAGGTGTATCTCAATCACCAAATATAGAATGGACCTGCAAAAATATCCATACAAACGAATAAACGTAAAATTTGAGTTCATAATAATAAACAGGATTAGTATTATTATTTTGTTAAACAGGAAAAGGTGGCTTTTCCTATGAATTAATGAGAAATTCTGCATTGAAAATTCAGTCAGTTGTTATGTATGGTTGTTTCTAGTAGAATGAATATTACTGATTTTGGTTTATGAAAAGAGGGTATCAAAATGAAAAAATCTATTTTTGGATTAACATTAGAACAGCTGACAGTGTGGCTTTTAGATAACGGACAAAAAAAATACCGAGCTGAGCAAATCTGGGATTGGTTATATATTAAACGAATTACCGATTTTTCACATATGAATAATGTCAGTAAAGAGTGTATTGAATTACTTGAAGAAAACTTTGTGTTTTATACACTAGAAGAAAGTGTGAAACAGGAATCAGCAGACGGAACAATTAAGTTCTTATTTAAGATGGAAGACGGAAACTTAATTGAAACAGTTTTAATGAGATTTAAGTATGGCTTATCAGTATGTGTTACTACTCAAGTAGGATGTAACATTGGTTGCAGTTTTTGCGCGAGTGGATTATTGAAGAAAAGCCGTGATTTATCAGCAGGTGAAATCGTTGAGCAGATCATGAAAGTGCAACAACATCTTGATGAATTGGAAAAAGAAGAACGAGTAAGTCATATTGTCGTAATGGGAATCGGCGAGCCATTTGATAACTACACGAATTTAATGGGCTTCTTAAACATTGTTAATTCACAAAAAGGCCTTGCAATAGGTGCTCGTCACATTACTGTATCGACAAGTGGAATAGTTCCGAAAATTTACGATTACGCAGATGAAGGGCTTCAAGTGAATTTGGCGATTTCAATTCATGCACCGACAAACGAATTGCGTACACGCATTATGAAAATTAATAAAGCATACCCAATTGAAAAACTAATGGATGCAATTGATTATTATTTGAAAAAAACGAACCGAAGAATTACGTTCGAATATATTCTTTTGCGTGACGTTAATGACCATGTGGAAGAAGCTTGGGGCCTTGCGAAACTCCTTGAAAACAAGCGTCATCTTTCTTATGTTAATTTAATTCCGTATAACCCGGTTGATGAACATGGGCAATACCAACAAAGTACCCCTGAAGCAATTACTGCATTTTATAATGCGCTTAAGAAAAAGGGAATTAACTGCGGTGTTCGCCATGAACAGGGAGCTGATATTGACGCTGCTTGTGGCCAGTTAAGAAGTAAGCAAATTAAAAAAGCTGATAAAGCTAAAATATGAATTATAAGGAATCAACTAACGAAAATCGTCTCTCATTGTAGGGACGATTTTCGTTTTTTTAATTTTAATTAATTATGAAAAACCGTATAAATATTTTAATGGTTTAAAAATAAATAAAATGAATCGATACTATTTTAAAACCTTAATACATAAAATAAAGTAAGCAAAGGAGGAGGAGGAGGTAGGGTAATTGAGTGAAAAGAAGAATCAAGCCCCGTTTGACAAGATCATGCTTGTTCGGACGGTCATCCTTTTTTTAGCTTGGATAAATCAGTATTTGGTAATGAAAGGTTATAGTCCTTTGCCATTTACTAATGAAGAAACTGAAGTGACGGTTACTGTTTTTATCGCATTTGCAGCATCCATTTGGGCTTGGTGGAAAAACAATGATGTACGCTTTAAAGCAAGACGAAATACTCAATTCTTAAAAGATAAAGGATTAAAATAATTAAAGTGAGGAAGAACGGATTAAATAGTAGAAAAAAAAACGCAAAAAGGCCGACTGAAGATGTAAATGTCAGTCGGCGTGATATCGGCTCAAAATTATTATAGCATACTTTTATGAAATCGTATAGTTATTAATAATAAATTGAAATCCTCTTACACTTTGTGTGTTAAGAGGATTTCAATTTATTTAGTGGATATGACGATAAACACCTACAACTTTTCCTAAAATCGATACTTGTTCAACAATAATTGGCTCCATAGAGGAATTTTCAGGTTGAAGCCTGAAATAGGATTCTTCTTTAAAGAAGCGTTTTACTGTTGCTTCGTCTTCTTCAGTCATAGCAACAACGATATCCCCATTATTTGCGGATTGCTGCTGTTTTACAACAACGTAATCCCCATTTAAAATGCCGGCTTCTATCATACTATTTCCCATAATTTCAAGCATAAATAGATTATCTTCTGAAGTTCCGAATGTTTCAGGAAGTGGGAAAAACTCTTCAATATTTTCAATAGCTGTGATAGGTAATCCAGCAGTAACCTTACCTATTAAAGGAACGTTTATAACGTTTGGTCTTAGATCATTTAAGTTATCAATCTCTAAAATTTCAATAGCTCTTGGTTTGGTAGGATCTCGTCTAATTAATCCTTTGCTTTCTAGTCGTGCTAAATGACCATGAACTGTAGAACTAGATGCAAGGCCTACAGCTTCCCCAATTTCTCTTACAGATGGCGGATATCCTTTTCTTCGAACTTCATCTTTAATAAAAGCCAATATATCTTCTTGTCGTTTAGATACTTTTTTCAACCAGTTCACCTCCGCCTAATAGTTTGCCTCATTTAACTAAGTTTAGTATAACAATTGATAGTAATATATGCAAACATAGGTTCTAATTATTGTTGACAAGAAACATGTGTTCGGTTTATAGTGAGGACATACATTTACGAACAAACATTCGCTTAGAGGAGGAATTCATATGAATTGGGTCAAGAATAATTCATTTATATCATTACTATTAGGTATTATCTTTAGTTGTACACTATGTTTTGTTATTTTTGCAATTGAGAAAGAGGAATCTTTTAATGAAATCTTGATACTTGAGGGAGATACACTTTGGACGTTATCCGATAAATATCGAGGGAACACACCAAAACAAGATTGGATTACAGAAGTGATGATAACGAATAACTTAAATACACAAATGATATTAGCGGGTGACTCTCTTTTAATTTCAACCAGTCATTATCAATATACAACAGTTCAAGGTGTAGAATATGCTGGAGATATAAAGTAATGGCAAACACTAATTCTGCTGTTATATACTGCCGTGTAAGTACTGAAAAAGAAGCTCAAGAATCTTCTTTAACTAGGCAAGAAGAAGAGTTACGTCACTTTGCTCAAGGACAAAAATACTTTGTAAGAGATGTATTTATTGACCAACATAGTGGTTACTCTGTCGAACGTGAAGGTTTACTAGATATGCTAGATTTTGTTAAAATACATTCAATAACCACAGTCTTTATCCAAGATGAGACTCGTTTAGGGCGAGGTAATTCTCGTATGGCTATTTTACATATGCTAAAAAAATTAGATGTTCAAGTAATTTCTTTAAATGATGGTGGTTCTATTTGTTTAAATGAAATGGACACGATGATGCTCGAAATCTTAGCTCTTGTAGAGGAATACCAACGAAAATTGCATAATGCAAAAATTCGAAGAGGTATGAGAAGGGCTGTTGTACATGGATTTAAACCCGAAAAGAACCTTAAAAATCAAGGTAATCCTGAAGGTAGAGAACGAAAAGAAATCCCAATAGAAGAAATCGTGAAACTACGCCAAAATGGTTTAACATATGAAGAAATTGCATCAACTTTAAGAGGATTCGGTTTTCCTGTAAGTAAAGCAACTGTCCATCGAAGATATACGGAGTATAAAGAAAGACTTGGAGGCTAAATACTTGCGCTCTGAGTCTTTTTTGCATACCGTTTAAGAAGATTATTAAAAGAAAGGTGTGAACTAATGTTATCTTCAGATAAAATTGCCCGAATTAATGAGCTATCAAAAAAATCTAAATCAATTGGTCTTACACTCGAGGAAGCCAAAGAACAAACGTCATTACGAAAAGAATATTTAGAAACGTTTCGTTCATCCATGAAAAATACGATTGAAAACGTGACAGTTATAGATCCAGAAGGTAATGATGTAACCCCTGAAAAAGTGAAAGCAATTAAAGAAAAGAAATTTCTGAATTAAACCAACATTTCATTAACCATTGTCAGTTCGTCAAAAGTTGACTAAACTAAAGGGAGAAGAAAACTTCTGTTTCAGAAAGGATGTCAAACATGTCTCAAAACTTAGATCAGTTAGCCATTAATACTATTCGTACGTTATCAATCGATGCAATTGAAAAAGCAAACTCAGGTCATCCAGGGTTACCAATGGGTGCTGCTCCAATGGCCTATACACTTTGGACAAAGCATTTACGTCATAATCCTGAAAATCCTACTTGGTTCAATCGCGATCGTTTTGTTCTTTCAGCAGGCCACGGTTCAATGTTGCTATATAGCTTATTGCACTTAGGTGGATATGATCTGCCAATGGAAGAGATTAAAAATTTCAGACAATGGGAATCTAAAACACCTGGTCATCCAGAGTTTGGTCATACTTCAGGCGTAGAAGCAACAACTGGTCCACTTGGACAAGGTATCGGTATGTCTGTTGGTATGGCTATGGCAGAGCGCCATTTAGCGGCAGTATACAATAAACCGAACCATGAAGTTATTGATCATTTCACGTATGCTCTTTGTGGTGATGGAGACTTAATGGAGGGTGTTGCAGCAGAAGCTATTTCTCTTGCTGGCCACTTACAATTGGATAAATTAATTGTTCTTTACGATAGCAATGACATTTCTCTTGATGGTGATTTAAATAAATCATTCTCGGAAAAAATCCAAAAACGTTTTGAATCTTATGGATGGAACTATTTACATGTCGCAGATGGAAACTCACTTGAAGATTTAACAAATGCGATTGAATCAGCTAAAAACCATAAAGGTCAGCCTACTCTAATCGAAGTTAAAACGGTTATTGGTTTTGGATCTCCAAATCGTTCAGGTAAATCTGATGCACACGGGATGCCATTAGGTAAAGATGAAGCGTTATTAACAAAAGAAAGCTACAAGTGGACATTTGAAGAAGATTTCCATGTGCCTGAAGAAGTGTATGCTAATTTCAAGGAAGCTGCAGAGCAACTTGGAGGAGCTAATGAAGCATCATGGAATGAATTGTTTAGCTCATACAAAGAAGAGTACCCTGAACTTGCAGAACAATTAGCATTAGCAATAAAAGGACAACTCCCTGAAAGCTATGATGCTGAAATTCCTGTATACGAAGCTGGAAAATCACTTGCAACACGTGCATCTTCTGGTGAAGTGTTGAATGCTATCGCTAAAACTGTCCCATCGTTCTTTGGCGGAAGCGCGGATCTTGCTGGCTCAAATAAAACCACGATTAAAGGTGCTGGTGATTTCTCTAGTGACTCTTATGAAGGTCGTAACATTTGGTTTGGTGTTCGTGAATTTGCAATGGGTGCTGCTTTAAACGGTATGGCCTTACACGGTGGTTTACATGTGTTTGGTGGAACATTCTTTGTGTTCAGCGACTATGTACGACCAGCTGTGCGTCTATCAGCTTTAATGGGACTTCCTGTAACGTATGTATTTACACATGACAGCATTGCTGTTGGTGAAGATGGTCCTACACATGAACCTGTTGAACAATTGGCTTCATTACGTGCGATGCCGAATCTATCAGTTATCCGTCCTGCCGACGCTAACGAATCGGCTGAAGCTTGGAAGCTAGCTGTGTCATCTAAATCTATTCCAACTGCATTAATTTTATCTAGACAAAACTTACCTGTACTTGAGCACACTGCAGAGCTTGCAGCTGAAGGTGTTGCTAGAGGAGCGTATGTGGTATCTCCTGCGAACAAAGAACAAGCAGACGTACTATTATTGGCAACAGGTTCTGAAGTTTCGCTTGCAGTCAATGCACAACATGTATTAGCTGAAGAAGGAATTGAAGTAGCTGTAATCTCTATGCCTTCTTGGGATCGTTTTGAAAAACAAGATGCTGAATATAAAAATAGTGTCTTGCCAAAAAATGTGAAAAAACGTTTAGCGATTGAAATGGGCGTTTCATTTGGTTGGGAACGTTACTCTGGCGATGAAGGTAGTATTTTAGCAATTGATCGCTTTGGCGCAAGTGCACCAGGAGAGATTGTAATGAAAGAATTTGGTTTCTCTACAGAAAACGTAGTAGCGCGAGTGAAATCTTTACTTAATAATTAATTTAAAAAACAAGTAGTGTGCATTCGCCACTACTTGTTTTTTTCTGTCAATAATAGTGATGGAGAACGGTCGCAGTTCGACAACTTTAGCAATGAATACCCTTTATACTAAATTAAAAGATGGGGGTATATCATATGCGAACATATAAAATTTTTCATATTAAGAAAGCTTACCAACCATTCGTATTAGGTAGAGAAAAGATGTTACAAGAATTATTAGGGAAAGAACATGTACAAAGTGATCAAGAACATAATGAAATGACCTATGTATGTGAGAAAATTGATGAAGAATTAATTAAAAAGAGTTTGGATAAAAAGCTGAGCCGTTTGTTTACGCATAAAGAACAAGATGATAACAAAATATTACTTGAACATCCGTTAAAAGGTTCGATACATATGAAAATCGATCCTTACTGTTTACATGTTTGGTGTAAGGGATCTCATATGCTCGATTTGGATCTATTTGCCGGTTTATCAGATTCAAGTGATTGTTACATGGCATTTCAACAAGAAGAGATATCTTTTGGTTGGTTAAAGCCAATTAAGATTGGCTCTATTCATTCATTTACAGAAATTCTAGACTTCGTCTAGTAAGAAGAAAGGTTTTGTTGTATAATCCTTCTTGGAGATATAAACTCAGGTTATACACCGAGAAGGAGGAAGACAACATTGAATTTAGTATTAGCAATCTCATTAATTATACTAGCGCTAGTAGCTGGAGCTGCAATTGGTTTCTTTGCTGCGCGTAAATATATGATGAAGTACTTAAAAGAAAACCCACCAATTAATGAACAAATGCTTCGAATGATGATGGCTCAAATGGGACGAAAACCATCTGAAAAACAAGTTAAGCAAATGATGAATCAAATGAATAAAATGCAAAAATAAAAATAGCACTCGCTAAGAGTGCTATTTTTATGCTTTTGGCAATAAATTATAGGTGTTTAAAAAGTCGGCAACTGTTTTTTCGTATTCTTCTGAATTTTGATTGAACGATTGTGCATGGGAGCCCTTTTCAAATAGTTTCAATTGTTTTGGGCCTTTTTTTAATTCGTAAAGTTGTTTGGTCATTTCTGGAAGAATAAAATCATCAAGTAAGCTATGAATGAATAAAACTGGTTTATCGATTCGCGTTACTGCTTCTCGAGGAGACACTAACTTCATCGAATAGCCATCACGGACGCGTAAAAACACATCTGCTAGTTTAATGGCTAGACTTGAGCGAAGTGGCGTTTGTTTTTTCATCAAATACAGTAGTTGATCAGTAAAATCAGAAAATGCACAATCAACGATATAAAAATGCGCATGGTCTTGAAGCGTACCTGCATATAATATAGTTGTTGCTGCGCCCATAGATTCACCATGGATACCGATAATGGCATCTTTTCCTGAGTGATCATTGACAGCTTTTACGACCGCTTGTAAATCCATTTTTTCATAATGGCCAAAACTAGTTGTTTTACCTCCCGAATCACCATGTCGTCTATGGTCATAAACTACAGAATTAAAACCTAATCGTTCAAAGAGTCGTACATATTTAACGGAATTAATTTTACTTTCGGTAACACCGTGACAAATGATAACATAATTATTCGTGTCCAAAGGCTCTAAAAAGATTGCTTTTACTGGATAACCATTAGGACTAGCAATCCATTTTTCAGTCTTTCTGACAACATTAAACCAAGCTTCGTTAAATCTATTTGCAGTAATCTCCCGGTTTAATATAAATGCATCGTCCTTTTTTTTCAAATACATTAACCGGCTTGTTATCATAAAACCAAAAACCGCCGCTCCTACTGTCATAATACTCGTAAGAATACTAGTGATCCAAAGAATGCGACGCTTCATAGTTATTCCTCCTACGCTTGTTGTTGTATTTCGTATAATCTAAACATGCCCGTGTCAATTGGTCTTGAAACACAAGGGGCAATAATGGATACCGCTTCACATAATAAATCCAAATTAATTCCTGTTTGAACTCCCATTGTATGTAGCATATTCACCACATCTTCAGTTGCTACATTACCTGTGGCTCCAGGTGCAAAAGGACACCCACCAAGACCGCCAGCTGAAGTATCAAAGCGAGAAACGCCAGCGAGCAATGCGGCATATATATTGGCTATCCCCATTTTTCTTGTATCATGAAAATGAGCAGTCATTAAGACATTTGGTATTTCCTTAATTAAGTGAGAAAATAACGAATAACTTTCATGTGGATTCGCCATGCCAATTGTATCGGCTACACTAAGTTCATCAACTCCCCAGCTTGCAAACTCTTTACATAGTGATAATGTGTCTTCAATGGATATTTTACCTTCATAAGGACAATAAAATGCAGTGGAGATACAAGCCCTAACAAAGTATCCTTGTTGTTTTAAATTCGAAATAACCGGTTTTAATCCAGCCATACTTTGAGCAGTCGTTTTGTTTATATTTTTCATGTTAAAAGAATTACTTACCCCAACAAAAACTGCCATACTTTTTGCGCCTACTTCAATCGCTCTTTCCACGCCTTTTGAGTTAGGTGTCAAAACGAATTGTCTACCTTGCTTTTGAACAAATTCAACTATATCGGCTGCGTCGGACATTTGTGGTACCCACTTAGGTGAAACAAAAGAAGTGATTTCCATTTCTTGAATTCCGGATGCTTGAAGTGCGTGTATAAATGCGAGCTTGTTTTCAGTAGAAACTAAATTTTTCTCATTTTGTAAACCATCACGTGGGCCAACCTCGATTATTGTCACATTGTTTGGTAAACTAAACATAACATCTCTCCTTTAGTCTATTGTAATGATGATATAGGGGTGCAAGCAAATTTATTTTTCAACAAATTAGGAGGAATTTACATTGTCAACAATAGAAGTGGTTGTCGTAAGTGCTGTTCGTACAGCAATTGGTTCATTCCAAGGGGCGTTAAAAGACGTACCAGCTACAAAATTAGGTGCACTTGTAATAAAAGAAGCATTAAAAAAAGCAGGACTTGAACCAAATCAAGTGAGTGAAGTTATCATGGGGAATGTCCTACAAGGTGGCCTTGGTCAAAATCCAGCAAGACAAGCAGCTATTTTTGCAGGTCTTCCTGATACGATACCATCTATGACTATAAATAAAGTATGTGGATCTGGACTAAAAGCAGTTCATTTAGCTACTCAAGCCATTATTGCTGGGGATGCTGACATCGTTGTAGCGGGTGGATTTGAAAATATGAGTCAAGCACCTTACTTATTAAAGAACGCTCGTGAAGGATACCGAATGGGCGATCAAAAAGTAGTGGATAGTATGGTTTCTGACGGTTTATGGTGTGCGTTTAATGACTACCATATGGGCGTTACGGCAGAAAATTTATGTGATCGTTATGAAATTTCTCGTGAGCAACAAGATGAGTTCTCTGCTCGTTCTCAACAACGTGCAGTTCAAGCAATTGATTCAGGGAAATTTAAAGAAGAGATTGTAGCTGTTGAAATTCCACAACGAAAAGGGGATCCGATTGTTTTTGATACAGACGAATACCCAAAACGTGGAACTACAGTAGAAAAATTAGGCAAGTTGCGTCCAGCCTTCAAAAAAGAAGGAAGCGTTACAGCAGGAAATGCTTCCGGAGTTAACGACGGAGCAGCAGCTGTTGTTGTAATGTCTAGAGCAAAAGCGGACGAATTAGGCTTAACTCCTCTTGCTATAATAGTCGCAAATGCATCTGCAGGTGTTGATCCTTCAGTGATGGGAATTGGCCCTGTACAAGCTGTTAAAAATGTTTTTGCAAAATCAGGTCTTTCAATGGCAGATATTGACTTAGTAGAAGCGAATGAAGCTTTTGCTGCACAATCGATAGCAGTTGATCGTGAGCTTGCCTTCGATCATGAAAAACTAAATGTTAACGGTGGAGCTATCGCTTTAGGACATCCAATCGGTGCTAGTGGTGCACGTATTTTCGTTTCACTTCTTCATGAAATGGCTAAGCAAGATGCTAAAACAGGTTTAGCAACTTTATGTATAGGTGGCGGTCAAGGTGTCGCTACAATTGTAAAAAGAGCATAAGGTAGAAGGTGAATAATGATGGCAAAAAAGAAACAGCAGGGGCAGAAACAACCTGACCGCTCAGAGCGAGAGCAAGGGAACACGTTAGCCGACCAACTTCAAAATGATGTAGTAGAAAAATTAAAACTAGCAAAAAAACAATTACAAGATGCTGAGCGTAATCAAGAAGAAGAACGCGAAGCGCAAGCACAATTCAATAGAAAACAAAAAGAGAAGAACAAATCATTCGCTGAACTGTTAGATGATTACGGAATGAATGGCAATAAATTTTAATCGAAAAGCGCCAAAGAGATTTTTTCTCTTTGACGCTTTTTATCTATATTTTTACTAAGGGTAATACTTAGATTAAAGTACCTGTCTACTCCAAGTGCCAGACCTTATTATACGTTAGACCAAACTACATGAAAAAATTTATGATCAGTGAATGTAATTAGTAAGAATTTACTCAATTTAACCCAATTTTACGATGTTCTTTGTATCGATCATCTCTCAGTAAATTTGTTACTTGTTCTAAATCATTAGTTGAAATTGATCGGTGGTATGCGTCAATAGTACTTGTTATTTGTTTCTCTGAACTAGCACCGGCAACTATTGCTGCCACTTGTTTATGCTGTAAAACGAACGCTAGAGCAAGACTAGTCAAATCTTCTGTGTGTTTACCAATCTTTGATAAGGTTTCTAGTAATAATTCTTTACTATACTCACCATAGCCTTTAGAATCTTCAACACGTTTCATTACTTCGGCAGTAAGCAATCCCTTAGCAAGTGAACCACGAGTAACAACAGAGGCTCCGTGACCAGCTATCAATTCAAACCACTCTTCTGGTCTACGGTCTAACATACTATACTGCATCATAACAGAGCTTGCTTGGTCCTTTGCTAAAAACCGATTGACTACATTCGGGCGAATGGAGGAAATTCCGTACGCCCGAATCAGCCCTTCTTTTTTTAAAGATTCGAAAGCATCGACTGCTTCTTCTAAATTATCTTCCATCGTTCCACCGTGTAGTTGATACAAATCGATATAATCTGTTTGTAGTCTTGTTAAACTTTCTTTTACTTGCTTAGTAATATATGAACTAGATGAATCCCAAGTCCATCCAGCTTCATCCTCACGCCATTTATTACCTACTTTGGTAGCTAGCAAGATGTTTTGACGTTTTCCTTTTAATGCATGGCCTACAACAACTTCATTTTCACCCTTATCGTATAAATCTGCGGTATCAAAATACGTAATGCCGTGGTCGATAGCGGCATCCACAATTTTTTGGGCTTCGACATTGTTAGTTGGAAGTGACATACAACCTAGTCCGATTTCGGATGC
Organism: Paenisporosarcina sp. TG-14; assembly: GCF_000297555.1. NCBI lineage: Bacteria > Bacillati > Bacillota > Bacilli > Caryophanales > Caryophanaceae > Paenisporosarcina > Paenisporosarcina sp. TG-14. The sequence continues at coordinate 41,897 of NZ_AMGD01000027.1, read as the reverse complement.
AAATAATCCGCTTTTTCCAAGTTCACGTTTTTTCATAATCATCCTCCTCATTTCATACATGGTACAATTGTGTTTGCATATAGACAACTAGAAAGGGTGGAATCCATGAAAAAATACGAAGAGAAATCTATTTCAACAACACCTATATATGACGGAAAAGTCATATCATTACGAGTAGATGAAGTGACACTACCAAATGGTAAAACCTCGAAACGAGAATTAATAAAACATCCTGGAGCAGTTGCGATTATACCAATAACTGAAGAAGGTAAAATAGTATTTGTTGAACAATACCGAAAAGCGCTTGAACGCTCTCTAATTGAAACACCAGCAGGAAAACTAGAGCCTGGTGAACAACCAGAAATAACGGCAAGAAGAGAACTTGAAGAGGAAACGGGTTACGGATGTGGGAAATTAACCTATATTCAATCGTTTGCAACTTCACCAGGATTTGCTGATGAAATCATTCATTTATTTGTAGCAGAAGAATTATCTAAAATTGAAAATGCTGCGGCACTTGATGAAGATGAATTTGTGGAAGTGATTGAAGCAACCATTGAAGAAGCGGAAGAAATGATGAAGAATGGACAAATTTTTGATGCCAAAACTGCCTATAGTGTTTTATGGGCAAAAGAATATTTACAAAAATGATGAATGGATGATACCGGGACACGCATAAGCTAATCTATGAAAGGTAGGTGGCGGATGTTGACTCGGTCTTTCCCATTAATTTTTTTACTTGGATTACTCGTCATTGGCTATTTAGGCGGATTATGGCTGTATTCGAAAATGCCTTATGATCAAGTTGAAAAAGTCATCCATTGGATCGATCCCAGACTATTAAACGATTATGTTCCTAATGGCTTTGATTCAATTCTTCCGCAACTCGTAACCATTTTATTATTTCTTCTTTTTGCAACTCACCTTATTCTAAAATATATGATTCTATTAATAGGGACAATGAGAGCTGTTTTTTGGGGAATTAGTTCAGGTTATTTAATCGCTCAAGAAACTGAGTTTTGGGCATATGCACTATGGTGGTTCCCGTTTCAATTGATCTATTGTTCTTTATTGCTCCTAATTGGATTTTTGCTTGTTCCACCACCATCTTCTCAACAGCTCAATAATAACCGTAGTTTTAAAGTGATTGGACTCTTAAGTCTTATTTATATTGTGTTAATTGGACTTGAATTGTTTGTCCTTCCTTACATTCATGGTCTATAATCTAGATAGATTATAATAATTATCATTATAGCTTTCTCTATCTTGTAAAGAGAAAGCCCAATTTGGTATAATGAAGTTAGTTTGGGGGGCGTCACATGGAGAGCCGGATCGATCGGATAAAAAAGCAGCTTCATGGTGCGAGCTATAAGCTGACGCCACAGCGTGAAGCGACAGTAAGAGTGCTTCTTGAAAATGAAGAAGATCATTTGAGCGCAGAAGATGTCTATCTTCTTGTTAAGAATAAAGCACCAGATATTGGATTAGCAACAGTATATCGCACACTTGAACTGCTAACAGAACTAAAAGTAGTTGATAAAATTAACTTTGGAGATGGCGTTTCACGATACGATTTGAGACAAGAAGGCGCAGCACACTTCCATCATCATCTCGTATGTATTGAATGTGGAGCCGTGGATGAAATCCAAGAAGACTTACTGGAAGATGTAGAAAATGTAGTTGAAAAAAGATGGAATTTTCAAATTAAAGACCACCGTTTAACATTTCATGGAATTTGTTGGCGTTGCCATGATAAACATGATGAATTGTCTGATTGAACATAATAACGAAAAGCGGAAAGCGTCTCTAGACATTAGTGGTGGAAGAAAGAAAGACGGAAATTTGGCTTTCTGATAACATAAGGATCCGCTATCCTGCGTTTAGAGTCAGACATTACTGACCTTGAATGAAAGAAAATATTTAAAACAAAAGGATGGCAGAATGCTATCCTTTTTTACGTTTAGGAGGGTTTTAATTGAAAGAAATGCAAGATGCAGTCTCAGATTATCTTCATTTTTTAAGGGTGGAGAGACAATTATCATCTAATACTTTAAGTTCGTACGAAAGAGATCTTAAAGCATATATAAAGGATCTTTCAAAAGTTCAAAATATAACCACATTAAATAACGTAGAGCGAATTCATATTCTTTCCCACTTACAGTTACTGAAAGTGGGAGGGAATTCATCTCGCACTTTAGCGCGTCATATTTCATCAATTCGCTCATTTCATCAATTTATATTACGTGAAAAAGTGTCTAACACGGATCCAACGGTCCATTTAGAAATGCCGCAAATGGATAGAACGCTCCCAAAAATTTTATCAATAGAAGAAATTGAGGAATTAATTGCAGCGCCGAATACTGGGAAACCACAAGGCTTAAGAGATCGTGCCATGTTAGAAATTCTATACGCGACTGGAATGCGTATTAGTGAGTGTATTTCATTAAATTTGGAGGATTTACACTTAACGATGGGATTTGTAAGATGTTTCGGGAAAGGTGGGAAAGAGAGAATTATACCGTTAGGACAATCAGCTCTTACTGCTTGTGAAAACTATTTAAAAGAAGGACGTCCAAAACTAATTAAACCAACAAATAAAACAGACGCAATATTCGTCAATCAACGAGGGAAAGCTCTAACTAGACAAGGTGTTTGGAAATTAATGAAAGAGCATGCAAGGAAAGCTGGTATTCAGAATGAAATAATGCCACATACGATGCGACATTCGTTTGCCACTCATATGATAGAGAATGGAGCAGATTTACGAGCAGTCCAAGAAATGCTTGGCCATGCAGATATTTCAACTACTCAAATCTATACACATGTTAGTAAAATACGATTAAAAGATGTGTATAAACAATTTCATCCTCGTGCATAATCTATGGATACTTGTCAGAAGTCTGACGTGTATTTTTTCCAAACATTTGATAAGATAGAAGTAGAAGTAGAAGTTGAAGGAGGATATGTATGTTAAATAAATCATTTAAACGAATTCACTTAGTTGTCATGGATTCAGTAGGAATTGGCGAAGCTCCAGATGCAAAAGCTTTCGGAGACGAAGGTTCTGATACATTAGGTCATATAGCAGAAAAAATGAATGGTCTTAAGATGCCAAACCTTGAGAAAATGGGTCTTTCAAATATTCGCCCGTTCCAAGGCATACAACCTGTAGACGTTCCTTCATCCTACTTTGGAAAAATGCAAGAGGCATCTGTAGGTAAAGATACAATGACTGGTCATTGGGAAATCATGGGCCTTAATATCACTCAGCCATTTAAAGTCTATCCAAATGGCTTCCCTCATGAATTAATTCAAGCGTTAGAACAAAAAACTGGACGTAAAGTCATTGGTAATAAACCAGCCAGTGGTACTGAAATATTAGTTGAGCTAGGACAAGAGCATATGGAAACCGGTGCAATCATCGTTTACACATCTGCTGACCCTGTCTTGCAAATTGCAGCTCACGAAGAAATTATTCCTCTAGAGGAGTTATATTCTATCTGTGAAATTGCACGTGAACTTACATTAGAACCAGAATTTTTAGTAGGCCGTGTAATTGCTCGTCCATTTAAAGGTCAACCTGGAGCATTCAAACGCACAACAAATCGTCATGACTATGCGTTGAAACCGTTTGAACGCACTGTAATGAACGAATTAAAAGATGCCAATTACGATGTTATTGCAATCGGCAAAATCTCGGATATTTTTAACGATGAAGGTGTAACTGAATCTTTACGAACAATAGACAATATGGATGGTATGGATAAGTTAGCCCAAGTCGTCACTAAAGATTTCAATGGTATTAGTTTCTTGAACTTGGTTGATTTTGACGCGTTATTTGGACATCGACGGGATCCAATTGGATACGGCGAAGCTTTAGAATCATTTGATGCTCGCATGCCAGAAGTGTTAAACGCATTAACGAACGAAGATTTGTTAATTATTACAGCGGATCACGGAAATGACCCAACTTTCCCAGGGTCAGATCATACGCGTGAATATGTGCCTTTATTAGCTTATTCCCCTCGTTTTACAGAAGGCAAAGAACTTCCGCTAAGCGAAACGTTTGCTGATATAGGGGCAACAATTGCCGAAAACTTTAATGTGCCAATGCCGAAATTTGGCCGCAGTTTTCTTTCATATTTAAACTAAAGGATAGGTGAACATTCATGAGAATGGTCGATTTAATAGAAAAAAAGCGTGATGGTGAAGAACTAACAACTGAAGAAATAGGTTTTTTCATTGAGCAATACACAAATGGAAATATTCCCGATTATCAAGTAAGTGCTTTATTAATGGCTATTTATTTCCAAGACATGACGGATCGTGAACGTGCAGATTTAACATTAGCAATGGTTGAATCAGGGGATCAAATTGATTTATCTGAAATTGAAGGAATTAAGGTAGACAAACATTCAACTGGTGGTGTTGGCGATACAACAACACTTGTCCTTGGACCCTTAGTTGCAGCTTGCGGAGTTCCTGTTGCAAAAATGAGTGGACGTGGTTTAGGTCACACTGGTGGGACAATTGATAAATTAGAAGCGATCGAAGGTTTCCATGTTGAGTTAACAAATGAACAATTCACAAAACAAGTTAATGAATTAAAGTTAGCTGTAATTGGTCAAAGTGGAAATTTAACACCTGCTGATAAAAAATTATATGCACTTCGTGATGTAACAGGAACTGTTAATAGTATCCCATTAATAGCAAGTTCAATCATGAGTAAAAAAATCGCTGCAGGTGCAGATGCCATTGTATTAGATGTGAAAACGGGCAAAGGCGCGTTTATGAAAACAGTTGAAGACGCACGTTCACTTGCTAGAGCAATGGTTCAAATCGGCAACAACGTAGGACGCCAAACAATGGCTATTATTTCTGATATGAGCCAGCCTTTAGGGTTTGCAATTGGAAACTCGTTAGAAGTCAAAGAAGCAATTGATACACTTCGCGGAAAAGGTCCAGCAGACTTAACAGAACTTTGTTTAGTACTAGGAAGCCAAATGGTTGTTGTTGGCGGGAAAGCGAAGGATCTAGATGAAGCTCGTGCAATGCTTCGTGAAGTAATTGAAAATGGTTCTGCAATTGAAATATTAAAAGGTTTCATTGAAGGACAAGGTGGTAATCCAGCAGTTGTAGATTCACCGGAATTGTTACCACAAGCTCAATTCACGTTCGAAGTTCCAGCAAAAGAAAGCGGATATGTATCATTTATCGAAGCTGATGAAGTAGGTACTGCTGCAATGTTGCTAGGCGCAGGACGTGCAACAAAAGATTCGGTAATCGATTTGGCAGTCGGAATTGTGCTCCATAAAAAAGTAGGCGCCGCAGTTAAAGAAGGCGAATCTCTTGCAACAATCCATTCCAACACTGAGAATGTTGAAAACGTCTTAGCCATTCTTTACAAATATATTGAATTCTCAAAAGAACCAACAACAGCACCTAATTTGATTGAAGAAATCATCACACAATAAAATAACAAAAAAGCGGTCTCTCCGGAGATCGCTTTTTTTCGTGCCCTAATTGTCCATTGAACTGGTTTTTGAAAGTCCATGGCGATTGTGAACTATTTATCACGTAAACTGAGGAGTTTACCGTTCAATATGAGAATTTGTTGCTCAAATACGGATGCCTTTCTTCCTTTTCATTTTGGAAAAAAAGATCCCTTGAAATATACTTCTCTATTGGGATGAACGTCAGACTGATGTAAGATTCATGTATTTCTAATCAAAGACGAACAATTATTATTTTACCAAAGCCCAAGACAGATTAGATAAACTCATTAGAGGGGAAAAGAGAATCAACCAAAAGCAATATATTTTCTGTAATATTGCTGCGTAAACGAAAAAAAAAGAAGAAGCGAGTGCGATTAAAAGTTGGGTTGGTAACTTCGGAGCTATTCTCTATAAGAGAACTCTATTTAACCTAATGTTTTATATCAAGAAATTCACAGACTGTTTTTACGTATTGCTCCTTTGGATACGTATTATAGAGTGAACTGGATAAACGAATAGGATCTCCAAAAAAGTACCGTTCGTATTGAATTTGTCTTGTGCCAAATGAACTCATTGTTAAATCCCATGCTAATCGAAATACCTTTATTCGCTCCTCGGCGGTTTTGGTTGAACCTTGAAGATATTGGTGAATATCTAAGCCAATTGAAGAGTTAATTGCTTTTTCAGTCGGTAAAGTCACCATACCGCTGGCACCGATTAATTGAATGATTTCACAATATCGTGGATATATTTTGGGAAAGATATTACTGGCAATTTGAAGAGGAATCAGATGAGGACGCATCGTCCCAAATTCATCTAATTTGCTATCTTGCTCAGATTTCTCAAGAAGAGCCTTCATCGTTTCAAGTCCAATGATGAATTCTGATAGCTTTTCATGAATATGCTGATACTCGCCTACATTGATGGTCTCCACAATTAGTTGAGCAAGACCTAAAATGAATTCTGACTTAACAATTTGTCTAGTTACGGTTTGATGTAATGCAAAACAATGAAAGGAACTTTTTAACAGGAAGTTGGCTGATGCTTCAATGTTTCCATAATAGAATACACGGTTCCATGGGACTAGAACATGATCAAAGACAACAAGAGAATCCATTTCTTCGAATCTCGAGCTAAGTGGATGATTAAAAGCAGAATCTCCACCAACAAAAGATTCCCTGCAGATGAATTTTAATCCTGGTGTATTGGAAGGAATCGAGAAAGCAAATGATTCATCTTCTTGCAAGAAGAGACTTGGGGTACTAAAAACTAGGACTTCATCAGTTAAGCCTCCTTGAGTAGCCAGGAGACGTGCCCCTTTTATGACTAACCCTTGCTCGTTTTGTTCAATCACTTTCGCTGATATGGGTTCCTTAGAGGAGAAATAATTAAATAATGAACGGTTCACTTGGGGGGTTACAAATGTGTGAGTGAATGTTAAGTCTTTACTCATGGCTGTTTCATAAATAGTCTGGATGTTCTCGGGAAAACACTTTTCCTTTCCCTTTAAAAATGGAGCAGAAGATGCAAAACCCATTATAACTGAGTTTAGATAATCTGGACTTCTCGCCACCATCCCTTTGGTCTGTCTTGCCCAATGCTCCATCATTGTTCTTCTCTTTACTAAATCTTCTTTTGTTTTAGGTTGCAAATAAGAAATTCCTATGGGTTCATTGGTATCAGGTGAAATAAATGTCATTTCGTTTAAAAGACGGGGCTCCAACTGCAGGTCGTACAAAGATGCTTTTGTTTCCAGAATACCCTTAAAAGCAGGATGCTCTGAAATCTTTCCAGTGATCCTTTCTCCATCAAACCATATTTCGGCTTTCAGTTGGTCTAAACGGTCAATTAATTTCTTCCCATTTATTGCTCCCATTATTTCACTCCCATTGTTCAGTCTAAAATAAGATTATTTATATTATATTCAACATTTTGCAAAGGAGCTTTTGAATGTAATTATTTGCTCTATGTTGGAAAAGAAATAAAGCCCAAATCGTTTTTTCGTCTTACTTGAAGATTATTTAGTTGATAAATGATGAATCTATTTCTTATTAAACTCCCATGAAAATTAAAATAACAAAAGAGCAAATTTGTTGTACTAGTGAATCGTCACATTGTTCATTGAACAAAGCAAATCAAGAAAGAAGGACTGAATTTTATTAATAAGCCTGTGAGAGAGTGCGTATTAATAAAAGTCACTGTTTATATTTCCATAAAGTGAGTCTTAACTAATATCATGAAGATAAAATAAGCAGGAAGAGGCCGAAATATCATCTTCGGACGAATATTTACATAAAAGAAAGTATCAATTCTCTAGTAAACCAAATGAACTTAACTGGGAGCGTACAAGTTGCAAGGGAGTGAAGGGCGCCAATCCGACGCAAGATGATCTGAAAAGAGAGGTGAGCTACGTGACACAGTCACAAGCCCACCTCTTTATTCTTTAGAGCTAGGTGCAGCAGGGAAGGTGTCCGAAAGTGACCTGGAAACATGGTCTAACAATTGTTGCATAGCTAATGAGACATTTTTGAAGTGTCAGTTGTGTTTGTTAAATGTTATCGCTCATTTTAAGAATTGGTCAAAAAGTAATTTCAAATTTTATTCTAAAAAGTAAAACCTTTTTATTATTGATGTTTAAATAGATGAAAGATTTTCCATACTAATAGTGAATAGAATGTTGCGATTTTATGTCGATAAATAAGATGTTTTACCTTTAATTGTCAGTGACAAGGAATTATTGAAGCTCACCTCGAATAGTCACGGAAAGGAGGAGTTACTAGATGAAACATCAACTACTATTTGTCGATGACGGCATTGCTATTATTCGTTTAAAAGGTGAGCTTGACCATCATGCTACACAAATGATCCGTGACGAAATTTCACAGACTTTATACAGTGGAACGCTTCGTGCCATCATATGGAACTTACAAGATTTAAATTTTATGGACAGTGCAGGAATTGGACTTATTTTAGGGAGAATGAGAGACTTTGTTCCTTCTAATGGACAAACAGTCATTTTACATCCTTCTGAAACGATGAAGAAAATCTTTCAATATTCCGGATTAGGTTCATATGTGTGGACAACAACAGAAGAAGAAACGATCGCACAATTAGGGGGCATTCTCAATGGACAATGAAATGACGTTATCGTTTATTGCCATAAGTGAAAATGAGGGTCTAGCACGAATGGTGATGACGAGTTTTATTGCATCTCTAGACCCAACAATTGATGAGTTAGGTGAGTTTAAAACAATAGTTTCAGAAGCGGTTACGAATGCCATTATTCATGGCTATGACGAAGATGGCGAAGGAATTGTCACAATTAGAGCAAAACGAAATGGGCAAACCATTACAATGACGATAAGCGATGAAGGACGAGGAATTCCAAACATTGAACAAGCGATGGAACCTCTTTATACATCAAAGCCAGAAAGTGAACGTTCTGGTATGGGCTTTACTATTATGGAAAGTTTTGCGGATCATTTGTCGGTATGGTCAGAGCCTCAGAAAGGAACTGCGATTACCTTTACAAAAGAATTTTTACCTGTACAATCTAACTTCGTTCTAGGTGAACGATGAGTACGCCTATTGGACAACAATCCGTGTTGTTGACTCAAGAAAAAATGCGAGAATTGATCTTTCTGTCTCAAGAAGGAGACAAAATAGCTAGACAAACCATGATAGAAGGTAATACACGACTTGTCTGGTCAATCGTTCAACGATTCGCATCACGGGGGGCGGATTTAGAAGATTTATTTCAAATAGGCTGTATCGGATTAATGAAGTCAGTAGATAAATTTGATTTGTCTTATGAAGTGAAATTTTCAACATATGCAGTTCCGATGATTATTGGGGAAATTCAACGGTTTTTACGAGACGATGGAATGGTAAAGGTAAGTCGATCTATTAGAGAACTTAGCTTTAAAATTCGTCATGCCACTGATGATTTTATCAGACTTCACGAACGTCAACCAACGTTAACTGAGCTTGCAATAAAGCTCGATGTCACAATGGATGAACTCGTGTTGGCATCAGATGCTCTGAGAGACCCAGCGTCATTACATGAGCAACTTTTCGAAAGTGAAGGTGATGCACTGACACTAATGGATCAGTTACGTGACGAACGTTCAGAGAGATCATTTGATCATATCCCATTAAGAGATATTTTATCAAGGTTAGGAAAACGAGAACAAACGATTATATACTTGCGCTACTACTTAGATTGTACGCAAAGTGACATTGCTGAAAGACTTGGAATTTCGCAAGTGCAAGTATCCCGTTTAGAGAAGAAAATACTTAAGCAACTTAAAAGTTGGATGTTGCCTAATCAAGCGACATTAAAGGATGGATTTCAATAAATCAATCACTTTTCACCGATATTCATGATGCTGAATCCTTTGTATATTCAAAGTTTGGAAAAGGGGAAAGTTTTGATGTAGGTGTTAAGCATGCACATATTTGGTCGATTCCTTCATTGTTTGTTTATATGAATGGTTTAATTGATTCGATGATGCTTACGCAAATATTAACCTTAACTCAGAGCACGCAAGCTCAAGTGAAACGGAAAGCCGATATCAATGAAATCGAAGCGATGAATAGTTATTTCCCCTATCATTCGGTGACTATCTATGACTCTAAAGATGCCTGGCTGTCTGCAGTATTAAGCGGCCAGCTAGGTATTGTGACGTCTGATGGTTATGTTTTCACCATCGATGTTCGTTCGTATCCAGGGAGACAACCCGAGGAACCTGACAATGAGAAAGTAATACGAGGTTCCCGGGATGGTTTTACCGAAAATATTTTACAAAATACTGCCTTAGTTCGAAGAAGAATTCGTGATGTATCTCTTCGTTTTGAATTAACTAAAATTTCTAAACGTGGCCAAACGGATACAGTCATCGCATTTGTTAAAGGTCTTGCAAATGAACAGCATATCGAATTCCTTCGCAAACGTATGGAAAAAATCCATCATGATGGATTAACAATGGCAGATAAAGCGCTTGAAGAATGGATATTTAAGCAAAAATTCCATCCCATTCCTTTCGTGCGCTATACAGAACGAGCAGATATATGCGCAGCCCATTTATTAGAAGGGCATATTGCCATTATGGTGGATACATCTCCCTCGGTCATTTTAGTTCCAACAACGATTTTTCACCATTTGCAACATGCAGAAGAATTTCGTCAAGCACCATTGGTTGGAACAATCGTGCGAATGATGCGTTTATCAGGGTTCTTCTTAAGTTTATTGTTCTTGCCTTTTTGGTATTTACTTGTCAAAGAATCAGGACATGTCCCACAATTTATGACTTTTATTGGTCCAAAAGAGATTGGAGAAGTTCCAATCTTTCTTCAAATTATCTTTGCCAGTGTAGGTCTTGAATTTTTAAGGCTTGCAGCTATTCATACACCTACACCTCTTTCTACAGCGATGGGTTTAGTTGCTGCAATTATTATTGGTCAAATTGCAATTGATGTTGGGTTATTTATACCAGAAGTGGTGCTGTATTCAGCTGTTGCAGCTATTTTAACGTTTTCTTTACCATCTTATGAATTAGGTGTGGCTATTAAAATATTTATGAATATGCTTCTGATTGCTACAGCCGCATTTGGGACCAATGGCTTTTTCATAGGAATTTTATTAATATTTATGTATTTAGTCTCAATCAAGCCAATGGGGGTACCTTACTTATGGCCGCTGGTACCGTTCTTCCCTAAAGCGTTAGCTCGAATTATTATTCGCTTCCCTTCTTCTAATGGAGCACTTAGACCTTTCGTTACACATTCACCTAATCGCAAACGTTCATAATCCCTCCATTGCATCAGAGTCTTTTACTATGGTAAAGTTCATATATTGAAAAACCACTGGGAGAGATGATGATGCACTTATATGGAACACAGTCTGTGGACGAACATGGTCAACTTACAATTGGCGGAACGTCCGCAGTGACATTAGCAAAAACGTATGGAACACCTTTATTTGTTTACGATACAGCGTTAATAAAAGAACGAGCGAGAGCATTCGTTCAAACTTTCGAGCGAGCTGGAGTTCAAGCTCAGGTAGCTTATGCAAGTAAAGCTTTTTCAAGTATCGCGATGTATCAACTTGCTGCTGAGGAAGGTCTATCTTTAGACGTAGTTTCTGGAGGAGAATTATATACGGCTATTCGTGCAGGTTATCCCGTTGAACGTATTCACTTTCACGGCAATAATAAAAGTGACGAGGAATTAATTTTCGCACTCGATTCAGCAATCGGCTGTATTGTTGTCGATAATTTTCACGAAATTGAACAGCTAAAGAGATTGACAAAATATAAAAAAATGAAAATTAATATATTACTACGCGTAACTCCTGGTATTGAAGCTCATACGCATGACTATATTACAACCGGACAAGCTGATTCAAAATTTGGATTTGACTTGCACAATGGTCAAGCAGATCAAGCGTTCCAATCAGTTAAAGATGATTCATTCATCAGTTTACTAGGTATGCATTGTCATATTGGATCCCAAATTTTTGATACTGCGGCATTTTCATTGGCGGCCAAAAAATTAATTGTTAAAATGCTTGACTGGAAAACAAAAACCGGTTTTATTTGTTCAGTCCTAAATTTAGGTGGCGGTTTTGGTATTCGCTACACTGAAGAAGACAAACCACTTAAACCTGAAATTTATGTTGAAGATATGATCAAGTCTATTCAATTAGAAATTGGTCAGGAAAATTACCCTATGCCAGAAGTTTGGATTGAACCTGGTCGTTCCCTAGTTGGAGACGCAGGTATAACTTTGTATAAAATTGGTTCTCAAAAAGAAGTTCCAGGATTAACAAATTATCTCGCCGTTGATGGTGGAATGTCTGACAACATTCGTCCAGCTTTATATCAAGCGAAATATGACGCAGCGGTTGCAAATAAAATGACTTTTGATTCAACAACAACTTATACGGTTGCTGGAAAATGTTGTGAATCTGGTGACAAGTTGATTGAAAAAATTTCTTTACCTAAAGTTGAAGCGGGAGATACGCTGGCTGTTTTCTGCACAGGCGCATATGGGTATTCGATGGCTAGTAATTACAATCGACTCCCACGACCAGCTGTTATTTTCGTTGAGCAAGGACAACATCGTATAGTAATTAAACGTGAAACTTACGAAGATCTGGTAAGATTAGACTGTTCATTACAAGACGAGAATATGGGTATGCAATCATGAAAAGTAACAACTTCAAACTATTTATACTAATACTAGTTATGGGCATTGTATGGGGAGCACTGTATTGGGTATTTTTAGCACCAGACCTATAAAATGTTAAAAAATGGATTTCTAGTTGAATTTTTTTAACAAATGATGTAGCATAGTCAATGGTGTTGAAACGGAATCAAAAATGAGGGATTTAATTATGTTAGTACGTTATAAAAAAAATAGTGAAAAAATTGCCATGGGTTTATTGTCTTTTATGCCTCAAGAAAAAGATATTAAAAAACTACGAGAAACCATTCTTACTTATGAAGTCAATTCGAACTGGCATTTGTTTTTGTGGAAAAAAGAAGAGGACTTCGTTGGCTTAATAGGTATCGAGACTTCTAATGAAGTGTGTTTAGTGCAACATATTACTGTTAATCCTTCTCATCGTGGTGATGGAATCGGGAAACAAATGGTGTCAAAAGTGCAACATTTTCTCCCTTGTACAGAAATAGTTGCAGCACAATCAACAAAACCATTTTTAGATAAGTGCCTAATAAAGCAAGAAGGAACAGACGCTTAATGTCTGTTCCTTCTTTTTTCTTCACGGGCTTTAAGTACTTCAGATCGATCTCGAAGCATATGCTTGTGTATGAGATTATCACCCACCAGGGGAGCTAATGATGGTTGTTTGTTGATAACTTCAATTAATTCAGGAGAAATAATCAGGATTTTAAATGCCCGAAATGATTTTTTTTGCTGTACTAATTCCATCGACTCATGAAGATAATCAACCACTTGTGTTAGATGAATGCCATCATAAAAATTATTTGAAGCATTCGCTTGAATACGTTCACTGGCCTTCTTAAGTGATTTTTGGGCACCGATGAAATTATCTCTTCTCCAGTGATACATACCTGTTGCAAGCAATATCAATGCAGTAAGTGGATGCGTTTTATCACTAGGTGCAATTTCTTTCCAATATTCTTCTAGTACTTCGTGACATTCAAAATAATCTTCATGCTCATTAAAATACGTGATAAACTGCGTAAAAAGTGGGTGAAACAACGGATGCATTCTTCTCACACTTCCTCTATACTAAAATTTGAATCTAAATGAATGGGTGACCTAAAACATGTCTTATGAAGTGAAATTGGACGCTTTTGAGGGTCCTCTCGACTTATTATTGCACTTAATCAATCGTTTGGAAATTGATATTTATGATATTCCAATGGCTGACTTAACCTTACAGTACATGGAACATATTCGTGCCATGCAAGTGCTTGAGTTAAATAAAGCAAGTGAATTTTTAGTCATGGCGGCTTCTTTACTTGTAATAAAGAGTAAAATGCTTCTTCCTATTCACGAAGGGGATATTGATGATGATGAATTAGTTCTTGATATGAACGACCCACGAGAAGAATTAGTGAATAGACTCATCGAATACAGAAAGTATAAAGAAGCAGCAGAAAAGTTACAACAATTAGAGGAACACCGTGCTCAAGTGTATACAAGAGCACCTAGTGATTTAACGGACTATCAGACAACAAAACAACTGGCTGCATTTGACGAGCCATTGAATGTTTATGATATGTTAGGTGCTTTTCAAAAAATGATGCGAAGAAAAATATTAAGAGCACCTTTAGCTACCAAAATTACTAGACATGAACTCTCCATAAAGGACCAAATGAAAAGTGTTTTTGATACATTAAAATGTCAAGGAGGCAGCTGTTCGTTTTCTGAGTTGTTTCCTTCAGAAGACAAAACCACGTTGGTTGTAACATTTTTAACTATACTTGAGCTTATGAAAAGACAAATGGTGCGTGTCGAACAACATCAAAATTTTGATGATTTAAATATTAAACTATTACATGATCGATGGGAGGAAGAATCATTTGAGCCTATTGATGAGTAAAATAGAGAGTCTACTCTTTGTTACTGGAGACGAAGGGCTATCAAGTAAACAACTTGAGAGTTTAACAGAAGCTACATCTATAGACGTAAAAGAAGCATTAACAAAATTACAAGAAGACTATGTGCAATCTGAATATCGAGGAATTGAATTAAAAGAATTAGCGGGTACATATCAACTAATTTCAAAAAAACAAAATGCTAGTACGATACAACTTTTAATTGAAAATCCAACTAGTCAACCACTTTCCCAAGCCTCTTTAGAAGTATTAGCAATAGTCGCCTATAAACAGCCGATTACACGTATTGAAATTGAAGATTTGCGAGGAGTTAAAAGTGAAAGACCTTTACATACATTAAGTATCAAAGGTTTAATTCAAGAAGTGGGTAGAGCAGATGGAACGGGTAGAGCTATTCTTTACGGGACAACGAAAGAGTTTTTGAATGTTTTTGGTCTAAATGATATGAATGAATTACCACCATTACCTGAGTCGCAAGTTACCGAAGATGATAACCAAACAGATTTGTTTATGACGAAGTTTCAAGAAGCTTTTGGAGAACAAAAAGAATAACAATTGAAAGGTGTTACTATTTGCGAAAACAAGTAATTTTATTGGTAGTGTTAATCTTATTAGGTGCACTTTACCCTCATTTTACACAAGCCCAAGGAGGGTCCTCTTATGCTGTGATTGATGCGAAGACAGGACGTTTACTTGCTGGAAGTGGAGAACACCAACGATTACCAATTGCCAGTTTAACGAAGATGTGGACAGCGGTTATTGTGACAGACGAAGTGAATATAAAAGAAAATGCAGAAATTTCTACTAAAGCATCCTCGCAAGAAGGGTCATCAATATACTTGAAAGCAGGTGTGGATACACCTGTAGATGTGCTGTTATACGGATTAATGTTGAGGTCTGGTAACGATGCCTCTGTAGCTCTAGCGGAACATGTTGGCGGATCAGTAGAAGGATTCGTGAAATTAATGAATGAAAAAGCAATTCTAATGGGAATGAAAGATACCAAGTTTCAAAATCCTTCTGGACTTCACCATGAAGAACAGTTTTCTTCAGCGTATGATACAGCTCTTATGTTAAAAATTGCGATGGAAAACAAAGAGTTAAAAACGATATTATCCACTACTAACTATAAACAAAACGGAATGTATTGGGAAAATAAGCATAAACTTGTTCGCTTAGAATCTACTGCAATTGCCGGGAAAACAGGATATACGAAAGCTGCAGGTAGAACGCTAGCAACCTATTTTAAAGATGGAGAAAAAGAAGTCATTGTGGTCACATTAAATCAATCAAACGATTGGCAAATGCATAAGCAACTTGCACAGAATGTCTTTACACAATATGATAGAGTGCAAGTCATTCAAAAAGGTTCTTATGATTTACCGGGAGGGTTGATTATTAAAACAAATCAACCAGCATATATATTAAAAAAGAAGAATGAACAAGTATCTCATCTCGTATTTTTAAACCGAACAAAAGCTTTACAAAAAAATGCAAGATGGGAAGTACAAATAAACGGAAAAACCATACTCACACAAAATGTACATATTGAGCGGAATGAATGAAGAAGACTGCTTATAGACTAAGCGGTCTTCTTTTGTTTTGAGTGAAAGTGTGACATAATTTTCACAGAGTATAGGAATAAATCTAAGAGGTGAAAAGTATGGAAAGATTACAGAAAATGTTAGCACATGCTGGGGTTGCGTCACGAAGAAAATCAGAGCAGCTAATTTTAGATGGTAAAGTAAAAGTAAATGGAAAAGTTGTTAAAGAACTAGGAACTAAAGTATCGTCAACAGATACAGTTGAAGTAGATGGAGTAAAGCTAGAGAAAGAACAAAAAGTTTATCATTTATTATATAAACCAAGGGGTATTATTTCGGCAGTAACTGATGATAAAGGACGTAAAACGGTTGCGGATTTATTTCCACATATTCAAGAACGATTATTTCCTGTTGGACGTTTAGATTATGAAACATCTGGCCTTTTGATCATGACGAACGATGGGGATTTATCATTTACGTTAACACATCCTAAATTCAAGATTGATAAAACATATGTAGCACGAGTTAAAGGAATACCAGGTAAAGAACAACTGCGTATACTTGAGCGAGGTGTTGATTTAGAAGATGGTAAAACTGCCCCTGCTCGTGTGAAGTTACTATCTGCTGAGCAAAAACAAGGCGGCAAAGCTATTATTGAAATCACAATCCATGAAGGGAAAAATCGTCAAGTTCGACGTATGTTTGATGCGATTGGTTTCCCGGTGCAAAAGTTGAAACGTGAACGATTTGCTTTCTTAGGACTTCACGGTTTAAACGCAGGTGAATCACGCGAATTAACATCTCATGAAGTTAAATTATTACGCGTGATGGCAGATACAGGTAAAATCGGGTCGTAATCTGGATATTAAACGTTCACAAACCCTTCAAATGTGGCGTCCAGTGAGTCGTTTTTCTTTGTTATAATAAAATTATTATTTCGTCGTGTAGGAGGTACTTGAAATGGCTCAGACGAAACAAAAAAGATTTATAGTACGAACAGTTATTTTATCTGTTCTTGTAGTTGCAATTGTATACACCATATACACTAATGCTACCAAAGAAAAAATTGAAGTACTTGGCATTGGTGACGATGCACCAGACTTTACTTTGGTTGATTTAAATGGAGAAGTGCATCGCTTGTCAGATTATAAAGGACAAGGTGTCTTTTTGAATTTCTGGGGGACATGGTGCAAACCATGTGTGAAAGAAATGCCTGCAATGGATAGCCAATATGAAGTTTATAAAGATCAAGGAATTCAAATTCTAGCGATTAACATTGCTCAGTCGGATTTCGAAGTACAACGATTTGCTAATCAATATGGATTAGACTTTCCAATTGTTATTGATAAAACGAAAAGTGTTATGGAAGCCTATAACGTTAATCCTCTTCCAACGACAATATTAGTTAATCCAGAAGGAAAAATAGAGCGAATTGTACTCGGAGGAGTTATGACTGAAAAAGATATCGCTGGTTTTATGGAAGAGATACGCCCAGAATAAGGAGTCGGTCATATGAACAACATCATTTGTGCTTGTGGGCATGAAAATCCAGAAGGAACAGTGTTATGTGGAAACTGTGGTCGACCCCTCACAACAGAAGCGAAAGAGCAAAAATTAGCGGACATGCGTTATGAAGGTACTGCACGACGTTCACAAACTTACAATAAAACAATTATAGATAAAATTTGGAATTTCTTTTCGAGTGTTAAAATCGGCATTTCTCTAATTATTCTAATTTTAGTGGCAGCTGCAATAGGGACGATATTGCCCCAAGTATTGTATGTCCCAGCAACAGGAGCTGCAGATATTGCAGCCTATTATGAGCGCGTATACGGCACTTTCGGAACTATCTATAATAAGTTAGGTTTATCAGATTTATATGGCTCTTGGTGGTTCCAAACGTTAATAGGTATGCTTGGTATATCGCTCATTGTTGCAAGTTTAGACCGTGTCATTCCTTTGTATAAATCATTAAAGAAACAACGTACGACTAGACATGAAAGCTTTATGAAACGTCAACGACTTTTTGCTCAAGGTGACAATATTTTGGGTGAAGAAACATTAACAAAAAGTGAAGAAAAGTTAAAAGAACTCCGCTATAAAGTCAAGCGTGAAGATGGTGCATTATTAGCCGAAAAGGGACGATTTGCTAGATGGGGTCCTTATGTGAATCACGTGGGACTAATTATTTTCCTGTTTGCTGTAATGCTACGTGCCATCCCTGGATTTTATGTTGATGAAACGATGTGGCTTAGAGAGGGTGAAACACGTGCCATCCCTGAAGTTCCTGGTTATTACCTAGAAAGTAAAGAATTTATCTTAGAAACATATGATAAAGATCAAACTAAAGAAGTGTATGGTGATGCGATTGATCGAGTAGGAACGATTGCGTCCAACTATCAAACTGATGTTGTGTTATTTAAAAACCCAGAAGGTTCGTTGCCAGGTGAAACTGATAATTTAGAAGAAGTAAAAAAAGGTTCCATACAAGTAAATAAGCCATTGAAGTTTGATGGATTTGCAGTTTATCAAATGGATTTTCGTTTAGATGAACTACGCACAATGCACTTTAATCTAGTAAATAAATCTAGTGGCGAATCTCTAGGAGATCTATCTGTTGACCTTGTTGACCCGAAAACCAAATACGATTTAGGTAATGGTACAACAGTAGAACTAAAAGGGTACTATCCTGATTTTTCTGGGTTTGAGAATGGAGAGCCCCAAACAAAATCTCCAGTTCCAAACAACCCAGCATTTTTAGTGGAAATGACCACTCCTGAAACACCTGAAGGAGAAACCAGTTTTGTTGCGATTAAACAAACGGTGGAACCACTTGGTGACAATGAATATAAACTTGAATTTCAAAACGTAGATACACGTGATATTTCGGGATTAACGATTCGTAAGGATAAAACATTATGGATATTAGCACTCGGTGGATTAATATTCATGATTGGAGTAGCGCAGGGTTCTTACTTCAATCACCGTCGAATTTGGATTCTTGAAAGTAAAGATGGGCGTTTATATGTTGCTGCTCATACAAATAAAAATTGGTTTGGCGTTAAAAAAGAGTTAGATCAGGTAACAGAAGTTGCACAACTTCCTCAATACATTGATCAACAGGACAAAGAAGCACAAGAGCTTAAAAAGGATGGTGAGAAATCGTCATGACACAACTCGTCTCGATTAGTGGCAATTTATTGTTTTTTGCATTTGTGTGTTATTTAATCGCAACATTTTTTTTCGGTGGTGCAGTAAAAGGGATAAAATCAGAAGCGTCAATTTCTGATAAACGATGGGGACGTATCGGAATTACAATTACGATTGTCGGATTTATTTCTAACTTGGCTTACTTCATCACGCGTTGGATTGCTGCAGGGCATGCTCCAGTAAGTAATTTATTCGAATTTACAACAGCATTTGGCATGATGATTGTAGGGGCGTTTATCTTAATATATTTCATCTATAAAACGCCTATCCTTGGATTATTTGCACTTCCAATTGCGATTATCATTATTGCGTATGCAAGTATGTTTCCTCGTGATATCAATCCATTAATTCCAGCTTTAAAAAGCTATTGGCTAACGATACACGTTATAACAGCAGCAATGGGTGAGGCGATTTTAGCAATAAGTGCAGTCGCAGGATTAATTTACCTTTTGAAAAATGTAGATATCACAAAAAAATCCAAAAAAAGTTTTTGGCTCGAAGCTGTAATGTTTACAGTAATTTTAACTTTAGGATTCGTTGCTTCCACAACAACTTTTACTTTAATGGATTACGAAGCATCATTTACTTATGTGGATAAGGAACAAAAACCAAGTGAAATAACTTATAATGCTCCACCTATTTTTGGTATGAATGAATATGAATCACTGACCCCTGCTGCTATGGCGCCGCTTGCAGAAATGCCACCAATTGTTAATGCGAAAAAATTAACTACTGTGACTTGGGCTTTGCTGTTTGGTACAGTTTTATATGGGTTAATTCGTATAATCATTCGTAAACCTATTTCAGCAGTTTTACAACCATTTGCTCAAAAAGCTAATTCTCAATTAATGGATGAAATCGGGTATCGTGCTGTATCTATTGGATTTCCAGTGTTCACGCTTGGAGCGCTTATTTTCGCGATGATTTGGGCTCAAGAAGCATGGTCTAGGTTCTGGGGATGGGATCCAAAAGAAGTATGGGCACTCATTACTTGGTTGTTTTATGCAGCTTTCATGCATCTTCGTTTTTCTAGAGGTTGGCAAGGTGAAAAATCTGCGTGGCTAGCGGTTATAGGATTTATTATTATTATGTTTAACTTAATTGCAGTTAACTTAATTATTGCTGGTTTGCATTCTTACGCATAATAGACAAGCCTTTTCCTTTAAGGGAAGGGCTTTTCTTTCATTTAAAGATAATAATTAAGTATAATTTTAGTATAGAAAATCTTTTTTATAAGACTAATATCCATCACCAGCATCAAGTTTGAGTGGGCTTCTCCGCTTTCCTTATATAACATGTAATTGTACAATAATTAGTAAGATAAGACGGAAGGGGTAACCAACATGTCAGAACATATTGCAATTTTAGTAGTAGATGATGAAGACCGTATTCGTCGTTTATTAAAAATGTATTTAGAGCGTGAAGGATATGAAGTAGATGAGGCAGAAAATGGAGCAGTGGCATTAGAAATGGCATTGGAAAAAGATTATCACTGTATATTACTAGATGTGATGATGCCTGAAAAAGATGGCTTAGAAGTCATTGCTGAACTACGTGAACAAAAAACGACGCCTATCCTACTATTAACTGCTAAAGGAGAGGAAGCGGACCGAATTGATGGATTTGAATTAGGCGCGGATGACTATATCGTCAAACCATTTAGCCCACGCGAAGTAGTACTTAGAGTGAAAGCGGTTTTACGACGATCAGTGACAATTTCGTCAATTTCAACGTCAACAATTTCAAAAGACTTAGTAGTATTCCCACATTTAACGATTGATCATGATGCACATCGAGTGACTGCAGATGGAACAGAAGTAAATTTAACACCTAAAGAATATGAACTTCTGTATTTTCTAGCAAAAACACCAGATAAAGTATTTGATCGAGAACAATTACTAAAAGAAGTATGGCATTATGATTTCTTTGGAGATTTACGTACAGTCGATACACATGTCAAACGATTACGCGAAAAATTAAATCGTGTATCTGAAAAATCCGCAAAAATGATTGTTACTGTATGGGGCGTAGGATACAAATTCGAGGTTGGTAATGAATAGAATATGGAACAGCGTTGTCGGGAAGCTTTGGGTAACCATATTGCTTCTCGTTTCGTTTGTGTTGTTTATCATTACTATATTGATGCTTGAGTTTTTAGGAAACTATCATAGTCAACAAGCCGAAGCTTCATTGCGTCAGGAAGCAAATACAATTGCTAGAATTGTTGATGATCACGAAGATGTTGATACATCTCTCTATATAATTTCTGGCATACTTGGCCCAGAAACAAATGCAATTATTGCTAAAGAGCCTCGCGAAGCAACGTTAACATTGCATGAGGGTGAAAATGAAGAAAAAATTAAACAACAAATTATGAATGATAAAACACTAGGTAATGTCTTTAAGTCAACACAACCAATAATAAAGGAAATGATATTACCATCCTTAGAGAATAAAAATCAAATGGAATCATTTATCGTTTTAGCATCTCCATTAAATGTAGAAAATCAAGTACATGGTGCTGTCTTTATTTATCAAAGTTTAGATGTCATTCATAAAACAACAAAAGAAACGACGAAAATCGTTTTTTTATCAGCATTCATTGCCTTTATACTAACTACCTTTTTTGCCTTTTTCCTATCAACTCGAATTACTTCTCCACTACGTAAAATGCGTGAAGCTGCTTTTGAATTGTCAAAAGGAAACTTTGATACAAAATTACCGTCTC
The DNA here is from genome assembly GCF_000297555.1 of Paenisporosarcina sp. TG-14. Taxonomy (NCBI): domain Bacteria; kingdom Bacillati; phylum Bacillota; class Bacilli; order Caryophanales; family Caryophanaceae; genus Paenisporosarcina; species Paenisporosarcina sp. TG-14. Next base: position 19,810 of record NZ_AMGD01000027.1, on the reverse strand, counting down.
TTCAAAATGATGAAATTGGTCAATTGGCTGTAGCATTCAACCAGATGGGCCGTCAATTAAAACATCATTTAGAAGTGATTAATCAAGAAAAAGAGCAATTATCAAGCATCTTAACATCGATGACTGATGCCGTCATTACTTTTAATAGAGATCACACCATTTTACTCAGCAATCCACAAGCTGAAAAATTGTTACAAAAGTGGTTTTTCCGTATGGATACAGACAAAGGTCAACCAATTCCTATTGAAATGGATCATATGCTTGATCATGTTCTTCATTTAGAAGAAGAAATTAACGAAGAACTTGAAATGGAAGGTAGTTATTATGCCATTTCAATAAATCCTTTGTATAGCGGAGATTCAATACGTGGAGCGGTTGCAGTACTTAGAGATATGACAGAACAACACCGCCTGGATCGATTACGTTCTGATTTCATCGCAAATGTGTCCCATGAACTCAGAACCCCAATTGCTATGCTACAAGGCTATAGTGAAGCAATACTAGATAAAGTGGTGGCTACGGAAGATGAACGAGATGAAATGATGAAAATTATTTATGAAGAATCTCAACGTATGGGTAGACTAGTTACAGATTTGCTTGATATAGCACGAATGGAATCAGGTCGAATGCGGCTTTATAAAGAAAACGTAGCTGTTACTCCAATAATAGAACGAATTACTCAGAAATTTACTCAAGTAGCGAAAGAATCTTCTGTTGATTTAACTATTAAAACTACCGTTTCTCCTCTATTAACAGCTGATATGGATGAAGACCGGATTGAACAAGTATTAACCAATTTACTTGATAACGCCATTCGCCATACTCCTAATGAAGGAAAAGTGTCAGTCCTTGTAGAACAACTTAATGGATTCGTTAAAATTAGTGTAGAAGATACAGGGTCAGGTATTCTTAAGGAAGATTTACCTTATGTATTTGAGCGTTTTTATAAAGCTGATAAATCAAGAACAAGAGGTAGGAGTGGGACAGGCTTAGGTCTTGCAATTGCTAAGAATATGGTAGAAGCCCATGATGGCGAAATTACTGTAAAAAGTGAAGAAAATGTTGGAACTATATTTACCTTTATGTTACCAATCAAACACTTGTAACTTTTTAGCTGGCTGAAACGACAAATTAATAGAACGGGGGGGAGTATATGGATGACTCCGTTTTTCACAGGCTTTATGACCAGTACCATCAAGATGTTTTTCAATTCTTATTGTATATGGTGAAAAATAGACAGACAGCCGAAGATTTAATGCATGAAGTATATGTACGTGTTTTAAAAGCATTCAGCCGATTTGAAGGTAAAAGTACAGAGAAAACTTGGTTATTTTCAATTGCAAAAAATGTAGCAATTGATCACTTTCGAAAGTCGTCCGTTCGTAAGCGACATGCGCTTGACTTTTTTGATTGGGAAAAACAAGAGCTGAAATCAAGTGATGCTCTCCCTGAAGAACTAGCTGAATTAAATGATGAAATGAAACAATTATTAGACGCGTTAGATGAATGTACAGGAGATCAAAAAATGGTCATCATTATGAGGTACTTTCAAGATCTATCCATAGCAGAAACATCAAAAGTGCTCGGATGGACGGAAGGTAAAGTAAAGACCACTCAACATCGAGCGATTCATAAACTTCGAGATCGCTTATCTGGGCATTCGGATAGGAGGCAAGTTCACGATGAGCAACAATAAATGGAGTGAACAAAAGATTGACCAGTTACTCAGCCAAGTGCCTAAGCAAAAAGACACACGTTCGAAAGCCGAAGTGTTAAAACGATTACAACAAGATTCGCGATTAGCGGAAGGTAAGCTAAAGAAACGTAAAATTTGGCTGCCACCAGCTGTGGCAGTTGCTGCCTTAATTACGTTGACCTTATTAGGTGCAACGCTTCTTAACCAGCCAAACAGCGAACTTCAAAATGCATTTGACAGTAGTGCAGAGACCGAAAGTTCTGCTGACATGGATCGTGTGACAAGTGAAGAAAGCAAAATGTCTATACCAGAAGAAGCTACTGATGAGTCAGCGGAAGGGTCCGCTATTATTAATAGTACGTCAGATAAAGAAACTTCTGAAACTGAGATGGCTAAATCTGCAGAAGCACAAGTTGAATCATTATTAACTTCTGCTTATTCAAGTGATGTAGAAAATCATACAGTTTTTAAAATCGGTTTAGTTTCTCAAGATGCACTGGTAGTTCCCGTCACTTTCTTAATTCCAAATGATCAAATTCAACAAGATTTTGGGAACCAAACGCCAAATACGCTGCAATTATATGAGAAGTATGCGGCTGACATCAATGAAGAAGACCTTGGTTTTACTGACTATCACCCATATAAGGGAACGTTTGAAATTGACCAAGATCAACTTGTTCACCGATTACCTAAAGAACATGATTATGACCTTGCAAGTGCAGCTCTTTATTCATATGATTTATCACTTCAATTTACTTTTGAAGGATTTACCCAAATTAACCATCAAAATGAAGATGGCAGTCAAGCTGAATTTGATCAGATAGGTCAGAAAACACCTACGGTTCTAACTAATGGCCTCTACAAAACGGTGGTTTACCCTTACACAGATCCGTCAGGTCAGGTCTACATGGTGCCGAGTTTAAGTGAACCATACAACAATGTAATGGACGCATTGGTTGCCTTAAAAACGTCTCCAAATGATTTCTTTGCAAACGTGGTTCCAATGTCAGTTACTTATACAGTTGAAGAAATTCAAGGGATTTATCATATTAAGTTCAGTGAACCTCTTGAGTTAAATTCTTTATCACAAGAGCAAACAGCTCAAATGATCGAAAGTTTCGTTTTAACTGGAGCGACCTTTGATGTCCAAATTCAATTAGATAATGTTGTTGAGGAACAATGGAACGGTATTAATCTTACTCAACCAATGGAACAACCAGTAGGACTAAATAAGTATAGTTGGCAATAAGAAGGTTCATTTGTAGGCTCAAGTAGTTTACAAATGAATCTTTTTTTCTTATAGTATAGAATGTAACTTAATAATGATTCATCTTCGGGGCAGGGTGAAATTCCCGATCGGCGGTAATTGAAGAAATTCTTCATAGCCCGCGAGCCGTAAGGCAGGATTTGGTGTGATTCCAAAGCCGACAGTATAGTCTGGATGGGAGAAGGTGAAGGTGCGGTCGTTTTTCGTTCTGTCATTTAACGAGACGCCTATTTTAGTGCGCCTTTCTACTCCCCTAAGCGATAACGGCTTATGGGGTTTTTTGATGGGACTTGAACGAACAAACTTTTCTTCTTGTGGAGTGAATCGACAAAGGGAGAGAGTCATATGAAGAACAACAGATTGCGTATTATGATTGCAGTTGCGATGTTGAGCAGTATTTCATTTGTTTTAATGCTATTTAATTTTCCGTTACCAGCGTTACCAGCCTTTTTGAAAGTCGACTTTAGCGATGTGCCTGCACTAATTGCTGCTATAACAATGGGTCCTGTAGCTGGGATTTTAGTCGCGCTATTTAAAAATGTCTTGTACTGGATGTTCAGTGGAAGCCCAACAGGCGTACCGGTAGGAGAAATGGCTAATTTTGCTACAAGCATATTATTTATGCTACCTGTTTATTTCGTTTATCGTAAAATATCAACTACAAAAGGCTTAACGATTGGCTTAATTGCAGGAGTTTTCGCAATGGCTATTGGAATGAGCGTTCTAAATTACGCATTATTTTTACCGATGTACACATATTTCTTAAATATGCCTGCAATGACTGGAACTGCATTAAGCAATACAATCTTACTAGGTATATTGCCATTTAATTTAATTAAAGGTCTATTACTATCTGCTGTGGTCATCTTATTATTCAAAACAATGAAAACGTGGTTGGATAACCAACGAGCGATATTCTCTTAAATAGAATCATAGTTTAATATATTAATAAAGACCTGGTTCACGAAAAATGTGAACCAGGTCTTTATTTTGATGTTTATTGGTAATAATCACATTTTAATTAGGGAATTGGATAGTTTCAGCGATACTAAGTCAGTTACGAAAATAACTGGTGAACACAAATACAATTTAGTAGTCATTTATATGTTGTTTATATTTATCTTGGCGTGGTAAGAAATATTCACGAATCAGTTTTAAAGGTTTCTTTAAACACAGGTCTTTGCGAACGAATTCTTTACGTACTGTAACATCTTCTACTGATTCAGTCGCGTCCGTTTGTTACTAGTTAGATGATTGTAGGGAAAGACGGCGAAAAACATCTGACCCTGCAAAGCAATAAACTTTCATATTTCGAAGCAAGCGTAGCGATGCAGAAAAAGAAACAGAAACACAGGTTTTTCTTGCGTCCAGAAGGCTTAGAGACCTGTAACGGAAATCAACCGAGTTGTTTTAACTGAGCCACTTTTAATATAAAAAGAGGGCTGTATAAAAGTCATTTTAAATGCCTTTTGGACAGCCCCATTTTTTATTCGTATTTTAATGCATCGCCGTCAAAAGATTTATCAGAAACTTTTATTGAGTCTGTTGGACAGCCCTCAAATGCATCTTGCATATCTTCTTCGAGTTCATCTGGAACTTGAGTCGTTCCCATGTTATCATCTAAAATAACAAAGGCAATGCCTTCATCATCATAATCATAAATATCAGGTGCTGCAGCGCCACAAGCGCCACAAGCTATACATGTATCTTTATCTACAATGGTATACTTCGCCATGTTAACCTCTCCCTTATCTCCGTTCGCTTGAAAAAGCTTTCGTTCCTATTCTAATCATTTTCCCCTCAATTTTCAACCTAAATACTCATAAATTGGAGGATGTCCAATGCTATTTAAACAAATAATCCTACATATGGTCGATCGATTTAACGAAGAGAGGACAATTGCAGCCCCTTTTCATATGATTAGAGGAAAACGTTCGGGTCAAACAATCCAAGATGTTAAGGTCTATAATCTTACAAAATATTTTTCATTGTTTCCTAAACTAACGAAACAATCATACGATCAAGTTATTCAACAGATGATTCAATTAGGATGGATAACTGTAAATGAAATGTCTGTTCCTCAAATTACAGAGGTAGGGAAACAGAAACTATATGAAATGCCATCACTTAAGTTAAATGGTTGGTTATTTAGAGGTAATGAACGAATTTTTCTTCAACGTTTATCACTTGTTACACAAACATTGTCACATGTAAATGCAGAAAATTTATCATTCGTCCCTGTACAAAAAGATGAAAAAATTCACTCTTGGGTGCGACAATATTTACACAGTTTTCCCTACAAATCTGATGAATTTATCAGAAGCTATTATCAAGAGTTAAAGACAGTTTTCCATTCTGACAATCTCTCAAATACACATGTGACAATTTTAAGTCATCGATTATCCGGGTATCAAGTTAGTGGTGTTACATGGCAACAATTATCTCAAGTATTGAAGGAAGACCAAGTTGACCTCCAAATCTTATTAAATGAAAGCTTACATATCTTACTGCATGAAATTTCAACAAATAACATGTTCGTACTGTTGTCTAAGATGAGTGAAGGAATTAAGCCGACGACACCATTAACAGAATCAGCTAAAAGAACAGCTGACCTTCATCAAAAAGGCTATTCTTTTGATCAAATTATTTCACTACGACATTTGAAAAAAAGTACAATAGAAGACCATTTCGTGGAAATGGCGATGAATGATCCTTTATTTTCTATTCAATTATTTTTTGGAAACGAGAATATTTTAATGCTAATTCAACAAGTTAGAAATCAATCAACAAATAAATTAAGAACATTAAAGGAAGTTTTTCCAAACTTTTCGTACTTTCAGTTAAGGCTACTATTAGCCGGTAGAGGTGAATTAATTGACATTGAATCTTCATAAAGTATTATTTGAGAAATTTGGCTATGCTTCATTTAGAGCAGGACAACAAGAAATCATAGAAAGTATTATTAACAAAGAAGACGTAGTGGCAATCTTACCTACAGGAATGGGGAAGTCACTTTGCTATCAACTTCCAGGATATATACTGCCATCTTGCGTAATCATTATTTCCCCATTACTATCTTTGATGCAAGATCAAGTGGAACAATTAAAAAAATTAGGAGAAAAAAGAGTAGTTGCTTTTAATTCTTTTTTGACACCAAATGAAAAACAGAAGCTGTTACAGGAATTAGAAAGGTATAAATTCATTTTTTTATCTCCTGAAATGTTAATGCAAGAGCAAGTGAAAATCAAACTTCAAAGCATGCCAATTTCACTAATTGTTGCAGATGAAGCTCACTGTATTTCACAATGGGGCTATGATTTTAGACCGGATTATTTACGTTTAGGTGAGTGGTTAAGTCACATTAGTAGACCACCAATTTTAGCTTTAACTGCTACAGCCACAAAACATGTGATGGAGGATATAAGTACTCACTTAACCATGCAACAACCTACGCTTCATATGCAATCACTAGATCGACCAAATATTCACTATGCTGCAGTAGAAGTAGATTCTCAAGAAAATAAATTCGAGAGAATAGTAAAGCAAATTGAAAGTTTTTCAGGACCTGGGATTATTTACACTCAATCTAGAAGAAAAGCAGATGTGTATGCACAAAAATTAAGTGACAAAGGATTCAGGATTGCCTCTTATCATGCAGGAATGGATCAAATTGATCGTATGTTCGTCCAACAACAATTTTTGAACAATGAGATTGATTGGGTATGTGCAACAAATGCATTTGGAATGGGTGTCCATAAAGATGATATTCGTCAAGTCATCCATGATCATATTCCATCATCCGTTGCCAATTATGCACAGGAAGTTGGGAGAGCAGGAAGAGACGGTTCAGATTCACTAGCAATTTTATTTTATACAAAGGATGATGAGGATCTTTCAATTTTCATTACAACTAACGATTTTCCTGATGAATCCCATGTTAGATTTTTTGACGAGTCTATAAAAAATGGATTAAACCCCAATCAACTAATATCACAAGGCTTGCTAACAGAAACGCATGTACGAATATTAACTTTTTGGCTGGCTCGGAAAAATATTAACGAAACAATTGAGATTTTACAGCATTTAAAACAGCAAAAAGTGGAACAAATATTTCAAATGAAAGATATTTTATGGAATTCGCTTTGTATCAGACAACAAATTGTTGAATTCTTTGGTCAGAAATTGAATTCAAAGCCACTAAATTGTTGTTCAAAATGTGGACTGAATATAGATGAGTTATTAGATTCTTCAAAGGAACACCGACGCGAATTGAAGTTACAATCATGGGAAAAAAGAATATCGTTATTATTCCAAGGAATTGAATAGAAGTTTATTTTACTTTTTCTACAAATTTCGTCATAATAAATAAAGACGATACGTAGAATAGGAGTTTATATCAATGAATAAAAATGATTATCAAAATAAAATTGACGAGCATCGAAAACCAATTCAAATAAATGATGAGGAAAAGCCAAATACACGAACTTCAAGACGTTCGAATAATGTGGCTCCGAAGAAAACAAAACAAAAAACAAATTTAATGTTACCAATTTTGTTCTTTTTCTTTATTTTAATTCCGGTTTCAATTCTAATATATGTTTTTGCTTTTTATGAGCCAAACTCAAATGAAACAACTGTTTTAGAAAATAGCCAATTTAAATTTGAACAAAACAAAGAAGACACTGAGTCGGATTCGACTACTGAAAACAAAGATACACAAAATCAAGAAGAAATAACTGAACCTAAAGAAGAGCCAGTAGTAGCAGAACCTAAAGAAGAAAAACCAGCCGAGGAACAACCTAAAGAAGAGACACCAGCAGTAGAACAACCTAAAGAAGATATACCAGCTGTAGAACAGCCTAAAGAAGAGACACCACAAATTGCAAAAACGCATGTGGTGCAACCTGGTGAGACACTATACCGTATTGCTATGAATTATTACAATTCAGCTGATGCTGTCGAGAAAATTAAATCCGCAAATGGACTCACTTCAAATTCGATTTCTACTGGTCAAGCATTGGTTCTTCCTTAAATTTGATGAAATAATACTAGTGAAATTTGTAGAATGAGGTACTATAAAGAAGATACAAGGAATTTTTGTAGAATAGGTTAATATTCAAGATAGAATGGAGTGACAGTATGTTTGCAAAAAGTGTAATGATATCTAAAGAAAAGTGTATTTCGATCCAATCATCAGAGTCTTTACAAGACGCACTAGCGTTATTAGAGAAAAATCAAATTGACGCACTGCCAGTTCTAGAAGACGGCTTGTATAAAGGAATTCTAAATCGCTATCTTGCGTACCAGGCATATTATGATAGCGGATTAACAAAAGAGGACTTTTTGAAAAAAGCTTCTATAATGGACATAGTATCGCGTGCAGATATTTATTTATCAATTGAAGATGTTTTTGAAAATTCCTTAATTCAACTTAATGACTTCCCGATTATTGCTGTAGTTGAAGGAAATCAATTTTTAGGTTTAGTGACTCGTTACGACACCATGAATCAATTTAGAAGTGCTTTTGGAATGGATAAACCAGGTGTTCGAATTACGTTTACGTCTGTAGAAATAGAAGGTCGTATCGCTCGTGTGGGAGACATTATTCAAAAGTTTCATGAATCGGTTATTTCACTGGTTACATTCGACGAATCAGACAAGTTACTGCGACGTATCGTTTTAAAAATTGAGAAACGTGATAACGTTCAAAAATTCCTAAAGGAACTTGATCGATCTGGATTCCGGGTACTTCACATAAAAGAAGATTAATTCAAAACAAAAATAAAAAGAAAAGGGGATGGGGCAACCCTCCTCTTTTTATTTTTAGTAAAGAGGTGTAGAAATGCGCTATTTAGCAACCATTATAGGTGTAGTTTTAAGCATGCCCCTCTTCATGTTAAAGAAAGCATTTGAGATAAATATACGTCGTCAAGACATCCAGTTAACTAATTATTCTGACCAAAATCCTTTTCGTATATTTTTCATTTCTGATATACATCGTCGAAAAATACCAAATCGGTTAATGAGACAAATCGATTCCGAAATTGATGCAGTAATTATTGGTGGAGACTTAGCTGAAAGAGGAGTTCCTTTGAAGCGGATACAAGAAAATATTACACGTCTCGCTAAAATTGGACCTCTCTATTACGTTTGGGGCAACAATGATCGAGAAGTTGGAGAACAACATATCCGCAAATATATTCAAAACGTTGGTGGCACAATTTTAGAGAACGAAGCCATTTGCATAATAAATCAAAAACAACGAGTGTGGATTGTTGGAATTGACGATGTATCTGCAGGACTAGCAGATATTGAAAAAAGTTTTAATAATGTTCCCAAAGAAGATATGAAAATTTTCGTCTCCCACACCCCTTTTGTCTTCAGTAATGTAAAAGAAAAGTATAAATTAAATGTGTTGTTAGCTGGACATACACATGGTGGTCAGATCCGATTAGGTAAATGGGGATTTTATCAAAAAGGTTCCTTAAAAAAGGAACTAGATGAAGCCACGCTTATAAGTAATGGATTCGGAACATCTTTAATCCCCTTAAGATATGGCGCTCCTGCAGAGTGTCATATCTTATCGATTAAACATAAAAGTTCTACAAATGTTCATTAAAACATACACAAACGTATACAATCTTCACTAAATTTCCTATACTGATACAACAGCAGATGTGAAATTCTTGGAGGTTTAGTCATGCAAAACAACATAGATAATAAAGGGAAATATAACATGAAGGCAGTTTCAACTATGGTAGGCATTTTGCCAGGCACGATTCGTGCCTGGGAAAGACGTTATCAAATGATTGCGCCCATTCGAAATGAAGTAGGACATCGGTTATATTCAGATAACCATGTGCGAAAACTAAAATGGTTGGCACAAAAAGTAAATGACGGGTTTACAATTAGTCAAGCGGTTTCCTTATTAGAACAAGATAATAAAGATGTGTCTCATCCGCTATCGCATCAAGAAGATAATAGGGTAACTCAACTTCAACAAGATACATTACAAGCATTTCTTCGTTTTGATGAACGTTCTGCTCAAAATTTTATGGATGAGTCTTTTACCATATTTACTATGGATAAAGTGTTAATTGATATTTTAGCTCCGTTACTAGTTCAAGTAGGTTTATTGTGGGAAGATGGAAAAATTACTACAGCGCACGAGCATTTTGCCACATCTATTTTACGTTCTCGAATTGGAGCAGTTATGCATGCTTATCCTCATAATGGGATTTTACCGAAAGTCATTGCTGTATGCGGACCTGGAGAATGGCATGAATTAGGTTTATTAATCTTCACTTTGTATATGAGACGTAAAGGTTATGAAGTCATTTATTTGGGGAGCAGTATTAAGGAAAATGATATTTCAGTGGTAATCCAAACTGTAAAACCTCGATTTTTATTTATGTCATGCACAATGTTAAGTAATCTTTCACAGACTCTCGAATTATCAAAATCCTTAGAGATAGATTTTCCTAATTTAGTGGTAGGGCTTGGTGGATTTGCAATTGATTCAATGACAATTGAAAAAAAGAAAATTTATCAACAAAACATAATTGGTCCTAACATGAACGAATGGGATAAGTGGATAGAAGAAAAAACATATGCTAATTAGTTGTATAAGTCGTTTCGTTCTCCTATCCTAAGATAGGAGATTTTTTTAATAGAGGAAGTGTAAATTGATGGAAAAAGTAGATGCAATTATTGTAGGTGGAGGTCCTTGTGGGCTAGCAGCTGCAATATCATTACAAAATATGGGGCTTTCACCCATTATTATAGAAAAAGGTAACGTCGTGGAAGCTATTTATAATTACCCAACGCACCAAACGTTTTTTAGTACAAGTGAAAAACTATCAATCGGGGAAGTTCCTTTTATCATCGAAGGACGTAAGCCTAAGCGTAATCAAGCACTTGTTTATTATCGTGAAGTTGTAAAAATAAAAAATTTACAAATTCACCGATTTGAAACGGTAGAACGAGTTGAGAAAAAACAAGATATGTTTGAAATTCATACTTCAAAAACTACATATATAGCAAGAATTGTTATTATTGCAACAGGATATTATGATCATCCTAATTTATTAGGAATACAGGGGGAAGAATTACCGAAAGTCAGCCACTACTTTAAAGAAGGTCATCCATACTTTGACACAGATGTGGTAGTAATAGGTGGCAAAAACTCTAGTATTGATGCCGCTCTAGAATTACATAAAGCTCGTGCACGAGTGACGGTTGTTTATAGAGGAAGTAGCTATTCAAGTAGTATAAAACCTTGGATATTACCGGAATTTGAAGGATTAGTTCGAAGTGGTGAAATTACTATGCTTTTTGAATCACAGGTTGAAGAAATAATGCAAGAAGAAGTAAGAATTTACAAACAAGGTGAAGTGATTACTCTAAAAAACGATTTTGTATTTGCAATGATTGGTTATCATCCAGATCATGATTTTTTAAAAAGAACGGGTGTTCAAATTGATGATGTCTCAGGTAGACCTTTATTAAATGAACTTACAATGGAATCCAATGTTGAAAACTTATATATCGCGGGTGTTCTAGCAGCAGGCAATAATGCAAATGAAATCTTTATTGAAAATGGTCGATTTCATGGAGAGGTAATTGCAAATGCAATTACACAAAAAGAAAAGCTGTGAAATAGCGACAGCTTCTCTAATGATAATGAAAACATTTTAAGGTGACGAAAGAGGACATGGTTGACGCGATCAAATACAATGCCGTCGCACATTTGAATTGTTCGTCAATCCCTCCTCCTTCTCAATGTAGCAAAAAAATTGACATCAATCCTAATGTTCGAATATTGCTGATGGAGTATGTGTCATGCGAGAATCAGATAGACCAATTAATAATTTTAAACGTGCTTTTTGACCACTAAGTCCATGGGCAAATAAAACACCCATATCTTCTAACATTTTCCCTCCGCCTTCATAGCCATAAACAGGCTGAGCAATTCCGTTGTAGCATCTGGATACTAATACAATTGGTATATGTTGATTCATTAACTGCTGAATTCCCGGCACAATAGCTGGCGGAACATTCCCTTGTCCTAATCCTTCCAATACTACCCCATCATAATTATTGTTCGCAACATGCATTAGTAAGTCTACATCCATTCCCGCATATACTTTGAGTAATGCCACTCGCTTGTTAATGTCTTTCACATCATAGGTTTCATGACGAATGGGTGAATGATGAAAATGAATGGCCGTTTTAGTAATCAATCCTATAGGTCCATACTGAGGACTTTGGAATGTAGAGACATTACTGGTTGAAGTTTTCGTTACATTTTGTGCTGTATGTATTTCATCGTTCATTACAACAAGTACGCCTTTATCAATTGCTTGTTGAGAATTTGCTACACGAACCGCAGATAACAAATTATAAACACCATCTGCTCCAATTTCATTTGAAGAACGCATGGCACCAGTTAAGATAATAGGTACATTGCTTTTTATTGTTAAATCAAGGAAGTAGGCTGTTTCTTCTAAAGTATCTGTTCCGTGTGTAATCACAAATCCAGCCACCTCTTTTTCTGCTAACTGTTGTTCGATTATATTTTTTAGTGTTAACATTTCTATCGGTGTCATATGAGGGGAAGGATAATTAAACGCTTCAATTTCATGTATATCAGCATACTCCATCAATTTATCGATTTCTGAAGTTAAGGGATTTGAATCTCCTGGTACGACTGCTCCTGACTCAAAGTTAACATGCATAGAAATAGTTCCACCTGTATGAATTACTATAACTTTTTTCATTTCAATGTTCCTCCTAATGTCCAATAGCTAGCTTGAAAATGATATAATTAAACTACAAAAAGGAGGCGAGCGCAACATGATTATATTATTATCTGTCGCAATCGCTCCAGGACTTGCATTATTTAGTTATTTTTATTTGCGTAATCAGATTTCTTCAGAGCCATCTAAAACATTGTTTCACACATTTCTCTATGGTGCTATTTTAACGTTTCCAATCCTCTTTATTCAACATGTGTTTGAATTTGAGAATATAATTCAATCATTGTTTTTGCGGAATGTGCTATTTACAAGTGTACTTGAAGAGTTTTTTAAGTGGCTCATTTTAGTTATGCTTATTTATAAACATGTTGAATTTGATAACCCTTATGATGGAATTCTATATGGGGCAAGTGTATCTCTGGGATTTGCAACGGTTGAAAATATTTTATATTTATTTACATATGGACTAAATACGGCATTCTTACGTGCTTTATTGCCTGTTTCGAGTCATGCCATTTTTGGCGTTGTAATGGGTTATTATCTTGGACGTGCAAAGTTTGCAGTAAGCCGCTCATCAAAACCAATCCTGTTTGTCGCCTTACTTGTACCACTAGGCTTACATATGATGTATAACGGGATCTTAGCAATTGAGAAGATTTCATTATATTTTATGATTCCATTTATGTTGTTCTTATGGTGGTTAGGTTTAACGAAAGTAAAACAAGCACATTTATTGACGCTGCAATATTTTAATAAAAGTAATACTATAAGAGAAATTTTGTGAAATCAATTTTAAATTGGTTTCATTTTTTTGTATAAAAATCGCATGAATTCCCATCCTAATAAAAAGGAGAGTGTGTATGCGAAAAAATAAAGGATTTATTTGGCTTGTCATAATTTGTTTGTTGACATTATCACTTAGCGCTCCTGATCGATCTGAAGCATTTTCTGGTCAAGTCATTGAACTAGGTGCGTATGGCGAAGATGTAATTGAACTACAATCTCGATTACAATATATCGGTTTTTACAAAAATAAGATAGATGGTAAATTTGGATATGGGACTTACTGGGCTTTACGTAATTTCCAAGATCAATACGGTTTACCGATAGATGGAGTGGCGGGACAAAATACAAAAACAAAACTTGTCAATGCATCGACCTATCATAAAGAATTTGTGCGAAAACAACTGAATCAAGGTAATCAATTCACGCATTATGGAAATGTTCCATTGGAGCAACAAGTGAAAAAAGGTACAAATCGAGGAGGAACAAAACAATCAGTTCAAACGCAATTACCAGCTAAATATACCGATCAGGATTTACAACTTATGGCCAATGCGGTTTACGGCGAAGCACGAGGTGAATCGTATGAAGGACAAGTTGCTGTTGCAGCTGTCATAATAAATCGACTGGAAGATGCTGAGTTCCCAAACACAATAAGTGCAGTTATTTTCCAACCATTAGCCTTTACAGCAGTTGCTGATGGTCAAATATGGTTAACACCAAACGAGCGTGCAAAAGAAGCCGTACTTGATGCGTTAAATGGTTGGGATCCTACAGAAAATGCGCTTTATTATTTTAATCCTGACACTGCAACTAGTGATTGGATTTGGACAAGACCTCAAATTAAAAAAATAGGGAAACATATTTTCTGTATGTGAGGAGGAAATGACATGAAAATTTTATCAAGCGTATTAACAGTTGTCTTAATAATAATGGGCGTATTTTTATATACATCAAAACAAAATGAAAAAGATTTAGCACTTGACTTGCGAGCTCAGTACACGAATCGATTGAGCGATTCATCTGAAAAACTAAGTGAGTTGCAAAAAGCTGTGCAAAGTTCGACAGTCTTTAAGGACAAAGCTGCTCAAGCGCAACCACTTGAAGATATTTGGAGACTTACTTCTGAAATAAGAAGTGATATCGCTTCACTGCCACTCCAGAGAGAATTTTCAAATGAATGGATGAATTATCTTGGGCGACTAGGAGATTATGCGAAATTAAAGGGTCAGGAAAAAGTTACAGATGATAAATGGCTAGTAGTTACAACAAATGTAGCAGCTAATTTAGATGAGTTTTCATATGAATGGCAAAATGCAACGACTGAATTATTAGCAAAACAACAATCTTTTTCTAAGTGGCAAAAAGAGGTAAAAACTGCACAACCCTCAAAACAATGGAGTGGAATGACAAAACAGGTAAAAGGGTATTCGGAAGCTGATTTTCCTTTGACAGCAAGTGAGTCAGATGATCAAAAGAAAAAAGACTTACAAGCAATAGATGAAAAACCAAAAACTGAACAAGAAGTTGTAAGCAACATGAAAGAAATGTTCCCTAAATTTACTAAAGCAAAAATAGTAACGTCTACTAGTAAGTCTGAAGCTCCATATCCTTTCTATCACATTCAATTTCATGAAGGTATTCGAACTGGTTATGCAGATTTCACTAAAAAAGGTGGTCATTTATTATCATTGTTAGTGGAACGCCCTATTGGGGAAGATCGAATTTCGCAAGAAAAAATGAAAGAGAAAGCAAATGAAGCGGTAAAATCTTTTGGTTTTGATGATTTAGAGCTTGTTGAAACAAGAGAAAATCATCTTGTATGGCATGTAGTTTTCGTCAGATTAGATCCCGTTAACGACGCGCGCATTTATTCAGATGCGATTCAATTAAAATTAGCTAAGGATGATGGTGAAATTTTAGGTGTTAACACGATGGAATATATTCAAAAAGAAAAATTACCTGACCAAAAAATAGTAGCTATCGATTGGAATACATTTTTCACTTCAGAAGCAAAAGTACAACAGGAAAGACTTGCTTATACAGAAAATAATCAATTGCAACAAAGACTTTGTTATGAACTATTAGTATTGAAACAAACTGATGATCAAAGTCACACATTCCGCATATTAGTGGATACTGAGACTAAGGAAGTTTTAAAATCTGAATTGTTGACTTAATATGAGTTGGGAAATAGGGTAGATGTGAGAAAAGAAGACAATGATTTAAGTCATCTGAAATTTTAATAATCATCAAAACGAAAGCTCACGTGAGTGGGCTTTTTTCTGTTTTCCTATGGTACAATATATGTGAGAAAGTTTAGGAGTTGGTCAAATGAAAAAAAATATACAAATAGCAATTGATGGACCTGCTGCTGCGGGCAAAAGTACAATAGCGAAACTAGCGGCTGAAGAACTTGGTTATACATATATTGATACAGGTGCTATGTACCGTGCAATTACGTATAAAGTACTCAAACGTCACATAGATTTAGAAAATGAAGAGGCTCTTACACAACTGCTTTTTGAAACCACAATCGAGTTGAAACCGTCAAGTGATGGACAACTTGTCTTCTTAGATGACGAGGATGTTTCAGATGAGATTCGCTCTAATATTGTGACATCTTCCGTTTCCGTTGTTGCCTCACATGCAGGACTAAGAGAGGAAATGGTTAATCGCCAACTAATAATGGCTAAAAGTGGTGGCGTAGTGATGGATGGCCGAGATATCGGGACGCATGTTCTGGTTGATGCGGAATTAAAAGTTTTCATGTCTGCATCTGTTGATGAACGAGCGAAACGCCGTCAGTTAGATAACGAACGCCGTGGAATTGATTCACATGTAGATCAACTTAAAAAAGAAATCGTAGAACGCGATAAAATGGACACTGAACGACAAGCTTCCCCTCTAGTTCAAGCAAAAGATGCAATTTATTTGGACACTACGAATTTAACAATTCAAGAAGCTGCCAAATACATAATTCAGTTAGCAAAAGAGAGGATGAGCTAAGTGAACTTATACCATTTTACGAGATCGTTAGTAAGGACCGTTTTAAATCCGATTTATCGTTTTGATGTTAAAGGGTTAGAGAATTTTCCTGAAACAGGGGGAGTATTAATTTGTTCCAACCATATTAATGCTCTTGATCCACCAGTAGTTGGAATAACTGCACCGCGACCCGTTTATTTTATGGCAAAAGAAGAGTTGTTTAATGCACCCATATTAAAGCCACTTTTACCGAAATTAAATGCTTTTCCAGTAAAACGAGGATTAAGTGACCGCGAAGCATTGAGAAGAGCAATCACCATTTTAAAAGGCGGGGAAGTGATGGGTCTTTTTCCTGAAGGAACTAGAAGTGAAAATGGGGAACTCGGAAAAGGCTTCTCTGGAGCTGGTTTTTTTGCGCTTAGAGGTGAAGCAGACGTTGTTCCTTGTGCCATTATAGGACCTTATAAGGCATTTAAGCGTTTAAAAGTAGTTTATGGAGCTCCAATCATCATGCAACCATATCGCGATCGTAAGGCGTCTGCTGATGAAGTAACATTAGTAATCATGAATCAAATTCAAATGTTAATAAATGAGAATAAATCTTGAAATATGTTGTTTTGTTTTAAAAAGTCCAAATTTTTGTTTTTATTAAAGAATTCGCATAATATAAAGAGTGGAACGTTGTGAAGGAGGATGCTATATGTCTGAGGAAATGAACTTGCAGGAAAATCAAGAATTTCGTGAAGGAAATCTTGTAAAAGGTACGGTTGCCCAAGTTGAGGAAAAGGCAGTTACTGTCACAATTGAGGGTGCACCTTTTGATGGAATAATTCCAATTAGTGAACTGTCAAGCTTACACATTGAAAAAGCTTCTGACGCCGTTTCCATCGGTGACGAATTAAATTTAATTATTACAAAAGTTGAAGACGACAATTTTGTGTTATCAAAACGCAAAGTAGACGCTGCAGAAGCTTGGGATTCATTAGAGCAAAAATTTAAAAGTGGTGAAATTATTGAAGCGGAAGTTAAAGACGTTGTTAAAGGTGGACTTGTTGTTGACCTTGGTTTGCGTGGATTTGTTCCAGCTTCATTAGTAGAAGATCACTTTGTAGAATCATTCGATGATTATAAAGGAAAAGTTTTAACTTTTTTAATTGTTGAAATGGAAAAAGAGAAAAACCGTTTAATCTTATCCCATCGTGCAGTTGTGGAAGCAGAGAAAGAGTCAAACAAGAAAAATGTTCTTGACCACATTCATGCTGGAGATGAGCTAACAGGCACTGTTCAACGAATTGCTTCTTTCGGTGCTTTTGTAGATCTTGGTGGGGTAGATGGACTTGTTCATATCTCTCAATTATCACATGAGCATGTAGAACAGGTTTCAGACGTAATTCAAGAAGGGCAACAAATCAAAGTGAAGGTATTGTCTGTCGACCGTGACAGCGAACGCATTTCTTTATCAATTAAAGACACACTTCCTGGACCTTGGGAAGGAATAGAAGATAAAGCGCCACGTGGTTCTGTTCAAACAGGTACAATAAAACGTCTAGTGTCTTACGGTGCATTTGTTGAAGTATTCCCTGGAATTGAAGGACTTGTTCACATCTCACAGATTGCCCATTCTCACATTGGTACGCCACACGAAGTATTAAAAGAAGGGCAAGAAGTACAAGTGAAAGTATTAGAGGTCAACAAACAAGATAAACGATTGTCACTAAGTATAAAAGATTTACTAGAAAAAGAAAATGAATATTCAGGATCCGATTACCAAATGCCTGAAGAAACAAAAGGTTTTTCAATTAGTGATGTTATAGGTGATAAATTAAAAGATTTTAAATAATGGAGTATTGTAATGACTAGAGCTGAACGAAAATTAGACCATATAAAACATGCTTTGTCGACGGGGCAATCTAGAGCGACTTGGTTAGATGATATACGTTTTGTCCATCAAGCTCTTCCCAACAGCAGTTGGGACAGCGTATCATTGCAAACTCAAATAGGCGAACTCGTTTTTGGTTCGCCTATTTTCATTAATGCAATGACTGGTGGGGGAGGAGCTAAAACGACTGAGTTAAATAGTCAATTAGCTCGTATTTCTCGTGAAATGAATATACCTATGGCTGTAGGATCTCAAATGGCCGCGATCAAGAATTCAGAAGAAATCCAATCTTATGCAACCGTACGAAAAGAAAATCCAAATGGAATGATCATTGCTAATTTAGGTAGTGAAGCCACAGTGGATCAAGCGAAACGCGCAGTAGATATGTTGGAAGCAAATGCTATTCAAATCCATTTGAATGTCATCCAGGAATTGACGATGCCTGAAGGGGATCGAGATTTTCAAGGAGCACTTTCTAGAATTGAACAACTAGTAAAAGAATTAACTGTTCCTGTAATTGTAAAAGAAACAGGTTTTGGAATTTCACGTGAAGCTGCGATTAAACTCATGGAAATGAATGTCGCTGCCATCGATGTTGGTGGTTTTGGTGGAACAAACTTTGCTGCAATTGAAAATGAACGCCGACAAAGAAAACTCACCTATTTTAATGACTGGGGTATCCCTACAGCGGCATCTCTTATAGAAACAACCAGCATCAATTCAACTATTCCCTTGATAGCCTCTGGGGGTATTCAACATGCACTTGATATTGTGAAATGCTTATCAATCGGTGCTTCTGCCGTTGGGTTAGCAGGTGTGATATTAAAGACATTAGTTGATGATGGCGAACTAGCGACAATTGAAGAAATCAAGCAAATAAATGAAGACTTGACGATGTTAATGGTGTCACTTGGCGCAAACTCAATTCAAGAGTTACAACAATCTCCATTAATTATTTCAGGTGACTTGCACCATTATTTATCGCAACGAGGTATTGATACACATACATATGCAAATCGTAAATAATAGAGAGATATAGACATATATATAATGGGCTCTATTATTACAATTTATCAGACATGAAGTTGAGTTAAATCTTAATGGCTTCACTAAGAAGATAAGGTTGTTTCTAAGTTACTTCATATAAAAATTAGTTGGGTATCATTAAGTGAATAATAACTAAAGACCTGACTCGGTGCTGCACCCCAAAAGTTAGAGTTAAAAATCTAATTTTTGGGGTGTTTTTTATATGGCAAAATATAGCGATGAATTTAAATTGAAAGTTGTGCTCGCCTATTTAGAAGGTTCCTTGGGATACACATCTTTAGCTAAAGCATTTAATATTTCTACTGAATCTCTATTAAAACGATGGGTACGTGCTTATAAAGAATTTGGTGAAGCTGGTTTGCGTAGGAGAAGTGTAAAACAGGTTTATTCTG
>NZ_AMGD01000026.1:0-19964 GCF_000297555.1 Paenisporosarcina sp. TG-14 | reverse complement strand
GCCATGCCCGCGGAAAGCGTCCACCTGAAACGGAAATCACCTACACTAGTCCATAAGCAAAGAAATTATATATTAACTTATTCAGTAACTTCGTATTTCATTGTAGATTTTCTTTTTCCATTGTAAAAATTCTTCACTCAGGACAATAGATTCATGTCTCGGTCTGGGAAAAGGAATGGTAAACTCTTTTTTAATTCTTGCAGGCTTATCAGATAAGACAATGATTCGATCTGATAAATACAGGGCTTCTTCTATATTATGTGTGACTAGCAAGATGGAGCGTTTGTCTTGTTCCCAGATGGAAAGTAACCAATTTTGCATCTCCAAGCGAGTAAACTCATCAAGAGCAGAGAATGGTTCGTCTAAACAAATGAGTGATTGTGGACTCAATAGACTTCGAATAAAAGACACTCTTTGTTTCATCCCCCCTGATAATTCATTGGGATAAGCCTGTTCATAGCCTTTTAAACCAGCTCTTTCAATCATCTGTATTGCTTCTATTTCACTTTTTTTGCCGATAATTTCTCCACCTAGCAGTACATTATCAAGTACTGTCCGCCAGGGTAATATTGAAGGGGATTGTGGTGTATAGCTGATTGAACCTCTTTGGCCATTTATTCGTTTTCCATCCATCCGGATATCTCCGGAGTCAGGGGTGTAGAGTCCACCAATTAGATGAAATAACGTGCTCTTTCCACTTCCTGAAGGTCCTACTATTGAAACGAATTCTCCTTCATGTACTTGAAAAGATAACTCTTCTAGTACCTTATTGTTATCGAAGGATTTCGTCATATTTTCTATGCTGAGCTTAATACCCATTAGTACCCTCCCCCTTAGGCTTCCCTTTCACCAACTTCTTCTCTAATGAAGAAATAATTGCGAAGAAGGTTAAGCTTAAAATCATAATGAGAAAGATTGCCACAAAGACACGTTCTGTCCGAAATGAGGAGGACGCAAGAGTCATATAGACCCCGATCCCTTCTTTGGCGCCTAGCCATTCTGAGATAACAGCTCCCATTACACTATAAGTTGCTGCAATTTTTAGTCCGGAAAATATCGAAGGCAATGCATATGGCCACTCTACTTTCCAAAAAATTTGTTTGTTTGATGCCCCTGCCATTTTCATATAATGCATAAGTTCAGCAGTGGTTTGCCGAAATCCGCCCATCGCAGCAATGGTGATAGGAAAGAAGCAAACTAGCGTGATAATAATAATTTTAGGTAGAAGGCCAAATCCAAACCAGATGACTAACAATGGGGCCAATACGATGATGGGAATGTTTTGTGACAATATGATTAGTGGATAAAATGCCTCTCTAAGTTTTGGTAAGCGATGCAAACTAACCGCAACTAGCAGGCCAACAGCGCTACCTATTAGTAAACCCATAAAGGACAGTCGTATAGTTGAAATTAAGTGGTGACTGTAAGTTGACCAGCCAGTTATTGCCTCAGCCCATATTTGAGATGGAGCTGGCAGAAGCCATTTCGGTATTTCGAGTAACCAAGTAGATAGTTGCCATAGTGAAAATAAGAGGATGAGAACCAATACTGGTCTCCATCCTCTATATAAAATTCTCATGACCGGTATTTTTCAGTCAATTTATCCATAGAAACACCGCTCGGTTGATAAAGGATTTTCACTTGAGAAATGACATTCACACAGCCAGAATCTATCATTTTTTGATTCATCTTCTCGATCACGGAGAAAATTTCTGTCAAATTCCCCTCCATGGTTGTTTCGAGAGGATGGACTTCATAACGTATCCCAGACTCCTGAATGATGGCAATTGCTTCTTCTATAAACGGGATTGAATCTTCCCCATTTCTTGTTTTTGGTATAATTTGAATGCTGACTAAAGAGTTGATCATCTATTCATTCTCCTTTTTTGGTAAGAATTCATTCGTAAAGGCTTTTTCTACTTCTAACTTGCCTTCTAATAATTCATTTTCGCTCATCCAATTTGCATAGTTTTCCCAAACAGACTTCTCTTGAATACCCCATTGTGATCCATCATCCTGATACTTTGGCGCTAACCATTTCTGGCTTGCTTTAACCAATTCAGGGTCTAAATCTGGAACAGCCTTTATTAAAACATCCGCCGCTTCTTGTGGATTATCAATTGAGTATTCATATCCTTGTGAAGCTGCTGCTACAAATGCACGCACAGTGTCGGGATCTTCTGCAATTAACGCCTCATTCGTAATCAAAATAGGTGTATAGTAATCTAGCTTATCTGAGTAATCAGCCAGATACTGCATATTCAATTCCTCTCCGCGAAGTTCCGCTTCAATTCCTGTCCATGCGTAATAGATCCATGCAAAGTCAACATCTCTTTTTACAGCTGTAAAAAAGTCTGTATCACCTGTATTAATAATATCCACTTTCTCTACATCAGCATCTTCTTGCTTCATTAAAGAGGCAATCACTGCTTTTTCAACAGGCGCTCCCCATCCTCCATACGCTTTACCTTCATAATCTTTTGGTGAGGTAATGTTCTTTTCTACAGGAGACGCAAAGCCCGAAGTATTATGTTGAATAACCGCAGCAATTGACACGATTGGTATATCTTGCACTCGTGCTTCGGTTAAAGATTCCTGATACCCAACTCCAAATTCTGCCTTACCTGCAGCTACTAGCTGGTTAGCGCCCGCTTCACCTGGCATAATAATTTCGACATCAAGGCCTTTATCTGTAAAGTATCCTTTTTCTTTTGCAACGTATAATCCTGTATGATTTGTATTTGGCGTCCAATCCAATACCACTGTTACTTTTTTTAACTTGTCTATGTCTTCATTTTGTTCCGTGCTTTGGCTGTCAGTATTCCCACAGGCTGTTAGCAGTAGAGCAATTAGTAGTAATCCTATCCATTTTTTCATCATCTTTTCTCCCCTTGTCTTTTCTATTAAAAGCATTAAACGATGGAACGAAAAGGTGGAAACATATTCACAAGGTACTTGATTAATCACTAACTTCTAGTGTAATCATTTAGCTCTGTCTAATCTTTAAAACATCTTTTTTCATATAAAAAAGCACCTCTAGGTAGGTACCTAGGGCGCATATCAACACAAATAAGAATGTTTAAATATGTTTCCTACGCTGGTATTAACCAGATCAGGTTCCAAGGGTTTGTATCTTAAGGATACGGTCTCAACCAGCAACACTGGTCCCCCCACATGTTTCAGTTATGAAGTTCGTCTAATACTTTGTTAGGTTAACTTTGCCACACATTTGGTTCAGTTACAAGAGTTAGAAAGAATATTATTATAAAATGATCTACCTCTCAGCGTTGGCTAGAGTTTCGCTAGTTCTCTTTCGTACAGGCTATCTCGCGGCAGGTGTGCGTCCTTCGCTCACCTTAACGTGGACATGTGTTTGATTTTAACTATGGATGGTAAAGGAACTGCATCACAACCTAAAAAATGAAAGGAGACGACGACTGAAGTGATAAGTCACTTCGATCGTCGTCTCCTATTCCTTCAGTACACACTCAGTGGTACGTCTTTCTTTACAATATTACAAGGCGTAGTTGCTTTAACTCTTTTATTTCCACAAAAACCCCTTTACAGATTCTTAAGGTTGCGCTTGAAATGTTTGTAAAGTGTTTTATCAGACCAAGCTAGACGATGTTTGAGTTCAGCGCAGTATGATAGCAGGATGAACGAGCCATCGGAATTCATTTCAAAATCGATGCCTCGCTTCCTTAATGACTCCATTAAAGGAGAAACCTTGTTGTAGTCAGCGTTTATGTATGTGTCATCCGCGTATGTTAATGCTTCTTTGACAAAACCAAGGATGCCCATAGAAGCTATCTCCCGCTGTCGCTTCTCATTACAATCATAACTACAACTAAACAGCGCATCTATTTCCTTCACAGTAAGTTTTTTCTTGCCAACAAATAATTGGAACACTTCTTTCTTGAGCACGCGTACAAGAGGAACTTCTTTTTTAAATGATTCCAATTCTCGTACAACACTCATGTAATACCACGACTGTTCACGTTTTCCTCGATTGAAACGACTCCAAACAGACTCGCCTTTTTCATTCAAGTCCACCTGAATTGATCGGATATTGTGCAATTTATCTGCGGTAATGACTAATATTTCATCAGGTGTCATAGCTGAAATGGAGTCGATTGTGTGCTGTTTTCTATCCTCCCATGGCAGTGATTTATCAGGTTCGGATGCGGCGATAACCAATTGCAAAACCTTTTCCCCAAAATGCTCAATAAGTTCATCGGCCGTTGTATCGGTATCTTCAAGCGTGTCATGCAAAATCCCAGCTGCAACCACTTCGTCTGGAGCCTTTGTTTGCTTCAGGATCATTGCAACGCCTACTGGATGCGTGATATATGGAATTTTCGAGTCTTTTCGATAGTGTCCATCATGTTTGACTGCAGCAAATTGCATGGCTTTTTCTATCATGTTTTTCATTAAATTCATCTTCCTTTTCTCATCTATTTGGCAGGTAGCCCCGCAAGTAGTCGGCCTTTCATACGGACGCAAACAAAGGTGGCCTCATTGTTCACCTTTAAGCTAGCCTCCCCATCGAACTCGTAATTCTATTCACATATTTCTCTTTATACTTGTCTTCTCTTTTACCGAATGAACAATAATATGGATGTGGTAGACGCGGACCTACCGGATAGTTTAATCTTCCTTCTTCTGTCATTTTATTTAATGCTTGTTCAACTTCTTTACTCAAAGGAATAATCATTTTCGGTCGAACAATTTCCATTTCTGTTAAAAAGGAATCTGTAAAAACCGCGTCCAAAGGTGTAGGTAAATTAAAGTAATTCACATTCTTATTGTCCTGAATAAAACCAAACCACGATAAGTTTGTCATGTATACATTTTTATGAAATTTCATTTTCCCTATTTCACTAATAACTGACAAAATAAATTGAGCACTTCTCTCTTTGTCATCTTGGTCAACATTAGGAAATAACTCCGACGCACCATTAAAATCTATAAAAGGTATTCCTGTTTGACCAGCCCCGTTTTTTCCTGGATTAGTCCCACATAAAACAATTCTAGGTGTTTTGCTTATATAGAATGCTTGGTAGTACAGTCGCACAAGTTCCCTATTTTCAATAAACCCATCCAATATGGTAATCTTTTCGCGTTCAAGTTTTTCCTTAACTTCAAGATCGTTCTGAATGCTTTTGTAGAAATCCTCATGTAAATCAATGATTTTCTCCAACGAGATTCCTCTTTTCTTTTTTATAAACAATTTATAGGTAAATATAATGACTTTACTATTTAGGCATATATTCTTATATTCGCCATATAATACTAAATTCCCTTTTTTTTCGCTATGAAAGTTGTAATTATTGCCTTCACTTTTTAATTAGTTTCTTCTATATAAGGAACGTTTTACTTGCCCAATAGTTCATTGAAAGGGTTAACTAGTAGAGGATTTAATTTTAAATTTCAAAAATTGTATCCATATTTCCTATTTTCTTCTATCTATTTATATAATAAACTCATTTCTATATACGTTTAGCTGAGTGGCGAATAATTTGAAATGAAAGGAATTGAAGATAGATGAAGAAAGTAGCATGGTCAGCAGGTCACGGGATAAATACAGCAGGGAAACGTTCGCCGATCGGGGAAAGAGAATGGTCATTTAACAATTCCGTAGTGATTGCCGGAATGGCCTTTCTAGCAAACTATGATGGAGTTCAACAATTACGTGTGGACGATCCAAGTGGTAAAACAGATATACCTTTAGTAAATCGTACAAATCAGGCAAACGCTTGGAAAGCTGATATTTATGTCAGTTCCCACCATAATGCGATTGGAGATGAATGGGGAAATCATAGTGGTGTGGAAACTTTCGTAATGGAGCCGGCGAGTAATAATCCTTTATCTCTTAAACTCGCTAACCACATTCATCCTAAGGTCGTCAATGCGATGCAAATACGCGATCGTGGTGTCAAATCCGCTAACTTTCATGAACTACGAGAAACGAAAATGCCAGCCGTTCTTGTCGAAGGTGGATTCATGGATAGTCGAACGGATAGTATAAAAATGCAAGACGCAAAGGTCTTGATAGCCCAGGGAGAGGCCATTGCAAAAGGAATTGCTGATTATTTTGAGCTGAAGATAAAACCAGACAGTAAGCCAGATGTAATGGATGTGAAAATGGTAGAGAGAGCCATTGTAATCGGGTCTTTAAGTGACTACCCAGCAGCAGAGATTTTGTCCATTCGATTAAAAGCGCCAATTTATCCTCGTCATGCCATTACTGGCAAAGTGGCAAGTGAATTAATCGTCGTTGGAGCCAGTGTGAATGGCTTGATAGCCGATAAATTAACCAAGCTATCAGGCAGTAATCGTTTCGAGACCGCAGCCAATGTAGCCAAATATAGAATATAGTCAGTTGCATTCAATTTTATTGATGACTAAGGACACATACTGAAAAAAGCAGCCAAATAGACAATTTCGGCTGCTTTTTGCTTGCTTTAAATGAGAAACAAGTCACAAAAAAGTGAGTTCAAGTTGAATTGAAGTAAAATGTGCGACTTTAACTAAGATTTATTTTTTATTTCTGTTGATACAAAATTCACTTACAACAATACCTACTCCAAAAACAATATAATTCGTTCGTGCCTATTAAACGTTTCCACAATTAAACTATATATAACTTCCACGATTAATTGATAGATTTCAAATTATGGTGCTATTTCCACTAGTAGGGTTGCTCTTTGATATTGTATACTCAAGTACTGTCCCAAAGTACTTGAAATTAAAAACTGATAATGGGTGATATCTTCTAAATTTGATGCATTTATCTGAAATATACTATTCATATGCAAAAATAGTTTATTTTGTTTCTACTATATATATTTTGAAAAAATATAGTACAATTTAATTAGAAAAGGAGGTGTAATATGAATAACTTACAATTAAAACAAGATTTATCTTCCCATCAATTATCCATTCTTAATAGTGAACTTGAGGAAAACAAAAAATCACCTCTAATCGCATACTTATTATGGTTCTTTTTAGGAGGTATTGGAGGACACCGTTATTATTTAGGAAATGTCGGTATGGGCATTGCTATGACGCTTACTCTTGGTGGATTAGGGATTTGGGCATTTATAGATGTATTTTTTATCGGCGGACGACTTAAAGAAATCAATCAAAAGACAGAATTAGACTTAATCATGAAAATCAAAGCAATGGGATCCCAAAAATTAGCTAGCTAATAAGACTAAATACCAGATTACAGATAAAAATCTTCACGAAAAAGACATCCCTATTTTTTGTAATATTTATTGGGGGATGTCTTTACTTATATACAAAATTTTTTCACATGGTTAAGGGACCTTGATCTTTCTTTTTTATCATTTCAAGTGAAAAATTCTCATTTATCTCAATCCTCTTTCATCTCCCCTTTCAATTTCAATAACAGCTTCATCTCTTTCTGCTGCTAATTTAATACGTTCTTTAGTGGATCGGTTGAAGAGCCGACACACTTAATTCTTTCCTTTCATGTTCTTTTTTCCAAGGATCTTCTTTACGCACAGAGAGTTTTGATTTTGGTTTACTAGAATGGCATAACATATAACTGCATAAAAGATTTATAGACCGATTATAAAAATTCGGTCTTTTTTTCTTGCTTTATTTCACTAACACTAGTCTTTACCAATTTTACAACTCTTGTAAAATTGAGAAGCTATACTTACTACTTTCAGTAAATTTTCCATGCAATTGGTGTATAATCTGATTTACAAAGGTTTACGGTAGATTAAAGGAGTTGTGTTCGATGAAGTGGATGTATTTATTGATGTCAATCGTAGGAGGAATTGCAATTGGCATACAAGCGATTGTTAACGGTGGATTAGGTAAGAAGGTAGGCACGATCGAAGCCTCTTTTATATCCTTTTTAATTGGAACAATTGCCTTATTATTTACGATGCTATTTTTTGGTAAAGGCAATTTCTTCGCCTTCAATGATGTTCCAAAATGGCAATTGATTGGTGGACTGTTAGGCGCTTTTTACGTATTTATCATGATCATGACAGTTCCTAAAATTGGCGTTACCGCAGCATTTTTTTCAATTATAGCTGGACAAATTCTGATTGCTGTTATCATTGACCATTTCGGTTTATTCGGGGGTCAAACATATCCATTAAACATTAGAAAAGCAATCGCAATTTTGCTGATGTTCGGTTCCATGTATTTATTTAACCAGAAGTAGAGAAATTACTACATATAATAAGAGTTCACTTGTCTGTAGGATTTAATACGACTTCACGGACTTAGCCATATACAGAAAAACAAATCATTAGAGGAGACATCTTCACGATAGGACATCTTGGAAATTAAGTCCGTGGGAGTGTTTAAAACTGAACTGTTATTGATAAAAATAGTAAAACAGCTGAAATGGCATCTTCAGCTGTTTTTTAGTTATTTCATAGGTACCCGCTTTTACAGGACAAATGTATTCAAATGTAATACACTTCAAGAGATGGTTGATTTATTATTGAGGAGTTGTAGTATGGAAAAACAAGTAGAATTACTTCAATTAATTCCATTGTTCAAAGAATTGACACCTGAAGAACTGGAGCATGTTTGGAATATTGCCATACAGCGATCTTACCCTAAAAGAGCGACAATCTTCATGGAAGGCTGCGACAAAGAAGCCGTTTTTTTCATTCAAGATGGGCTTATTAAGGCATACAAAACGGATGCAAACGGGCATGAACAAATAATGTCGTTTCTTAAAACAGGCGATATGTTCCCTCACACTGGCTTTTTTGATACAAGTCCCTACCCAGCGACAGCTAAAGCAGTCGTAGATACTGTACTTTTGGCCATCCCACTAAAATCCTTTGAACAATTGATGATTGATTCGACCAATATTTCTATTAAAGTCATGCGTGCAATGAGTGAAAAAATTATTGAGCTTCAAGTAAAGCTACAAGGATTTACCGGTCAGCATGTTCAGGATCGCGGGCTAGCGTTTCGTCTGAAACTTGCTGAGACTTGTGGCATTCATAACAATGACAAAATACATATCAACATCCCGATGACTCATCAAGAGTTTGCAAGCACAATTGGAACAACAAGAGAAACGGTGACTCGTCTTTTTAACCAGCTTCGTAAGGAGAATTTGTTAGAAACACCTCGCAGTGGCTTTGTTATTCTTGATTATGAAGCATTAAAAAATTGGGTACCTAAGTGATTTCTTCAGGTTAATTAGACTGATTTACAAATTACCAGTAGCTTTCAACTTAAAAAGCACATATTAACTTTCTTTTTCCCTACTTTTACAATCTACAATACTATCAATTAACAACTCAGTTTGAACATTAATATATCCTTCTAGTGTAAATGTTTGCTTAAGTGTCCATCCTCGGAATGCCCACATATGACCTTGAACAATAATATTATGAGCTACTATACTTAATTTATCTTCACTTATAAAAATACTCTCTTCTTGAATTGATTTAAGTAAAATATCGTTAACATATGAACTAAATTCAAGTTCTTTGGAAAGGACATATTTTAAATGTAACTCTGACAAGGAGCGTGATTCACTATACATAATGCTTGTTTCATCACTGATTTCATCAATTACCAAAAAATATTCTTTCACAAATGACCTCAAACGACATAATCCCTTACAATCAATATTTCGTATCTTTTCATTAATCATGATATTTATTTTATCATAAAGAGCTTCATAAAATAAATAGAGGATGTCATCTTTAGAGTTTATATATCCATAAATAGAGCCACTACTCATATTAGCACTCTGTGCAATTTCTCTAGTGGTTGTCCGATGATAGCCCTTTTCTTTGAATAGAATGAGTGTTGATTCTAGTATTTTCTTTCGTTGCTCGTCAATTTTTCCATCATCTTTTGTCTTCGTTGAAATTTTAACTTTTTTCATCAGTAGACACTCACCTTATCCTGGATAGACATTAACTAAAGTGTTAATTTTACAGGTTGCTGTATTTTTTCTTGTAAGATTTTAATATTCAGGCATGATACTTCCTTTCCCTCTCCTATATCAAGCATGCGCTAGTCATACTTATCGATATGGGATTAGTGGATAAAGGTGGTCAAATTTTATATTAGCATATTCAACTATACATGAAATTACAGGATCATAAGAGCTTTTCTTTAATAAAAGACCGAAATTTCTGATTTTAATTTCATTGAAGGGTCCGCAATTCCAATAAATTTGGTGAGTAGAAGTCACCAATGAATCGATTGTGGTTTCCGACTCGCTATAGACGGCACAACAGCTGCATCATAACCTAGGGAATAAAAAGCAAATCAATCTTCCGGCGAGTGTGCGTCCTTCGCTCGCATGCAACCTAAACGTGCATAGGTCTTTTATTTTGGTTTACTAGTGAATTGACACTGTATAGACAGTAATCTGCCGAAGATGCAATTTCGGCCGATTGTTGCTAACTTTAATGGATCATTCTGCGTTATTTGAAAGAAGGGTTTCGCACACTCTATAGGTTATACAATCGTGATACTTTATAGAAAGAAAAGGTAAACGGCTGCAGATCATACTATCATTGAACACAGAAAGAAAGGAAGAAAGGATTTACCAATGTATCGGTTATAGTTTCCGGCTCGCTATAGACGGCACAACCGCTGCATCATAACCTAAGGAATAAAAAGCATTTTGATGTGACATTGTCACATCAAAATGCTTCTTTTTTAGAGGCAATCTTGCGGCGGATGTGCGTCCGTCGCTCGCCTTCAACCTTCACATGCACATGTCTTTTATTTTGGTTTACTAGTGAATTGACACTTACTGTATAGAAAGTAATCGGCCGAAGATACAATTTCGGCCGATTGTTGCTAACTTTAATGGATCATCCAGCTTTCTTGAATGAGGGGTTTCACACACTCTATAGGTTATAAAATCGTGATACTTTATAGAAAGAAAAGCTAAACGGCGGTAGACAACGATTTTAGTGTGTGTGCCTGGCAGAACGCGGTGATTCTTGGTAACCTAGGACATCCGTGGAGGTAGTTCGTTAAAGAAGCAACCAACCAATCGCTTGCAGTATATTCCCACGAACCCTGAAAAAATCCCACCACCGGTTAAGATGATGAGCTACTATTTAATTCTATTAAACTAGATTCACTTGAACTTCTTTCACTTTAGAAACGAATAGTTATCCATATAAAAAAAGAAGCAACCGAAGATACAATCTCAGCCGCAGTTAATCTTCTATAATATTTCTAGCAGCAATCTCCAAATATTTTCATAGTTCTATTTTATCTATGAATTTCCGCAAGTCTTCGTACATATTCTTAATTGCATCGTTTCCTTTGTACTTTTGATGAATGGTTAGTTCAACTACATAATCTTCAAGATTTTTATTCGTCATAGTAAGTGTAATTCCATGAAGTTCTAAATACGTTATAAAAACATACGCAGCTGTTCTCTTATTACCGTTAATAAATATATGATCATTAGAAATAGAATGTAAGTACACGCATGCTTTTTCAAAAACATTTGGAAATTGTTCTTGGCCAAATAATTTCTTCTCAGGTCTTTCTAACATCAAATAAAAGCGGTCTTGATCTTTTACTCCAGCATTGCTAGAATCATGTGTTTCAGACATGACATATTCATATAGCATAAGTATTTCTCGGGCCTTTAGTTTATATGCTTCCATTCTTTTCTCCTAACCTGTTAACGGTTCTTAAGATTCTCAAACATATCGCTGTATTTAATCATGACTCTGTCCATGGATTTCAATAAATTCGGGTGCATGTCCATATTCACAACTTTTTTAATTGTAATTTCATCTGTTTCTTCATTTAAAGTGAGCTGCAAATCATCGCCTTTTTGCAAATTCATTCGTAAAGCTATATCTTTAGGTAACCCAATGGATAAACTGTTTCCCGTCTGATTTACTTTACGTAAAAAATGATCATTCTTTTCAAATGTTTTCACACTCATTTCTTATCATCCTCTTTCTTAGTTAATATTCTATATTATATATATACAATATGTATTATAATAATGCAATTTTATTTTACAATAGTAATAACAAATAAGAGGTTTAATTAGTTGAATCTAAAGGGATTCCTTACTATATCATGTATACAATATTGATACAGAAGAAACCTTAATTAGTTTGAGTTCTACAATAAAAAAAGACCACCTTATGTTTTCGTCAATGCACTTTCATCTATCTTTATCATACAAATTAGATACCTAAATACTCAGTTTACAATACAATTGTAATAGCAATAATTGACCAGTCAATAGTATGATTATTTTAAAGGTAAAATCAATACAAACCTTGATATACCAATAAAAAATAGACATCCAATTGACTAACTAATTGGGTGTCTATTTAGGGTAATAATTCAAGAAAATTAATCCAAAACTGAACGGCTTACGATTAAGATGATGAGCTAAAATTTAATCTTGTTACATTAGTTTCTTCTATTATATAACCAGGATTGCAGCAAACTTCAAATTAAATTATTACTTACGCTGTTCATAATCCGCTTCAATATCTATTTTCCATGAGCGATCTAGTTTTTTACCTGTTCGGAAAGAACTGAAAGCTTCATTTAACACTTGATAATTGAGTTGAGTGCCTTCAGTATCAGCATGGTATTTTACCGCGAATTCTTCATCAATCCCGAATTTTTCTGCTGTGGCAACGGCATCGATATTGGCTCCTAAAAACACAAACTCCCACTTGTAATTCTTTTTTTGATGCGCAATCATCGACTTGATTTTTTTGTAATTGTATTCACAGCTGGTGTTTTCATATCCATCAGTCGTGATGACGAACATTACTTTTCCTGCACGTTCTTCTTCACTTGTTCTTTTTTGAGCATTGCCGATTTTTTGGATGGTTGAACCTATCGCATCAAGTAAGGCCGTCATGCCACCCACTTCGTATTCTTTTTCCGTAATGGGTGCAATCCCTTTAATCGAAATTCGGTCATGCAGTAACTCATAGCCATCATTGAATAAAACCGTCGTGACACGAGCGTCCCCTTGTTCTTTTTTCTGCTTGGTAATCAAAGCATTGAATCCACCAATCGTATCGCTCTCAAGTCCAGCCATCGAACCGCTCTTATCTAGAATAAAAACCAACTCAGTATTTTTCGCATTCATGTTATTTTCCTCCTTAAGTTATGTTCTTCATCTACAACTTAAGAATAAGCTTTTTCTAAAACAAATAGGTCGCTTCTAAAGCGACAATTACGCCCCGAGCAATACTTGGTCAAAAGTAAACAGAGCTTCATTTATTTCGTATATATTGTAGTTCTTTTGTTCAATGAAAAAATGGATGATAAGATCGAACTTACTGCTTTGTGACAAGGTGTAACCTGCCTTGTCCAGTAAATCCTTTGTTTCATATAGATCTAATTCCAAAGCAATCGCAAAAGCTATCGCTGTTTTTTTGAGCGGTGTATAATCGGGTGAATTGCGGATTTTCGAAAAAAGACGGCGGTCAAGATTCGCTTTTTTATAGGTATCCGCATCCGTCATTCCTTTTTCGTCAATAAAACGTAAAAGTCTCTGCGAAAAGGATTCATCGATCTGTCCCAACATATCCTCTAGGCTTCTTTTCTGTAAATCCTGTATCTGCTCTTCCACAACATACGACTGTTGTGATTGAATCTCCTGTTCTACCCGTTGGTTTCGTGGGTATCGTAGCTCATGCTCTTCCACATAATGCTCGTCGATATATTGATGAATGGACTTAAATAGTTTTTCACTGAATCCGAAAGATTTTTTATCAAAAACGACGAGGTACACCATCATCTCATGGTTCATTAAAAATTCTTGAATTGTAGAAATCGCTACCTGCAAAGCCTGTTCTTTCGGATAGCCATAAATGCCCGATGAAATGACTGGAAAGGCTATTGACTCCAAGTTTAGTGAAGCAGCCATTGCCAAGGAATTTTCATAACAGGACTGAAGAAGTTTTTCTTCGTTATGATTCCCTCCTCGCCAAACCGGCCCAACTGTATGGATAATGTGTGTTGACTGTAACCGGAATCCATCTGTCAAAACAGCCTCTCCAACTGAGCATTGGCCAATTTCATCGCATGCCTTTTGCAACTCTTTCACACCGGCCGCTATAAAGATGGATCCGCAAACACCTCCACCCATTTGAAGTTCTGAATTCGCCGCATTGACGATTGCATCTACATCCATTTTTGTTATATCGTTTCTAACGATTTCTAAAGGCATGATTGAAAGTCTCCTTTCATAATATGAATCTATTTTTCATCACATTTATTTCCATTAATATAACACAATTATCCTTGCAGTCAGCCAATCTTCTTAGTGGCAAACTGCAAGGATAATTGGTATTGCGCTGTGTAAGACACCAATTTCTCAGCGTGACTGAAGATGCAAAAGAAGTTTGTAGTTAGAAAGCGCCAACACAGGATAAGGAAAATTGACAATGTATCGGCCGGGTTTCCGGCTCGCTATGGACTGCACATCTGCTGCATCATAACCTATTGAGTAAAAAGCATCTTTATTAGAGGCAATCTTGCGGTAGATGTGCGTCCTTCGCTCGCCTACAACCTAAACGTGCAGAGTAATTTGGATATGGTTTACTAGTGAATTGACACTTACTTTTTTAGAAAAAAAGCCGCCGAAGATACAATTTCGGCGGCTTGTTGCTAACTATATAGGATCATTCTACGTTACTTAAAGAACAGGTTTTTCACACTATATAGGTTATAAAATCCTGAAACTTATAGAACGAAAAGATAAACGGCGGCAAATTAAAAACCAGTCGAAGGAATATCGGCTGGTTTCATTTTTCCTATGCAATCGAATTCTAGACTAAACGTTTAGTGAAGTTATTATTGTTCCCCACTCAGTTTAACCAGAATTTTCGCTTGTGTTTTGTCGTTCGTCAGTGCATCAAAACCTTTTGTAATGATTTCTTCTAGCTCAATCCGGCTTGTGATAATTAGCTTCGGATCAATATCTCCAGAGCTCATTAAATCGATTGTTTTCTGGAACACTTCAGGTTCATACGCTAAAGTTGACGTAATTTTGACTCCTGTAGTTGTCAAATCCATTGGGTCGAATTTAACTGGTTTAGGATAGATGGAAATAATGACAACCGTACCGCGTGATTTTGTGACCTTAATTGCCTGGTTTAATGTTATTTCCACACCAGCCACTTCAAATGACACGTCAAATCCTTCAGGTTCAATCTCTTTTGCCATTTCTAAAGGATCCTTGTTACCAGGATTGACTACATGCGTAGCTCCGACTAATGTCGCTTTTTCCAGTCGACTATCTGACAAGTCGAAAACAACGATTTTACTTGCCCCTTGTGCCTTCGCAGCAATAATCGTCACAAGACCAATTGGGCCAGCACCAAATACCGCTACTGTTTGTCCTGATTGCAAGCCACCTTCTTTGACAGCTTGTACAGCAACAGCCGTCGGTTCGACAAGTGCGCCTTCCTCGAGTGACAGACCATCTGGAAGTGCGTAAACATTATTTTCAGCTACAACCGTAAAGTCAGCAAAACCACCATTAGAACCAAGTCCAACAAATGTAAATCCGTCATATATATCGTATTCGGGCGCTTTATTACCTTTTGTAATTAAAGGATTTACAACAACTCGATCACCCGTTTTAAATCGTGTTACATCAGATCCGACTTCATCGATTACACCTGCAAATTCATGCCCCAACGTTAGTGGTGCTTCCTGGTTTGTCAATGGATCAGGACCTTGTGATGGAATTAGCACAGGACCTTCTTGATATTCATGCAAGTCACTGCCGCAAATACCTACCCAAGCAACCTTTATTTTTACTTCATTAGGAAGAACTACGTTCACTTCACGTTCTTCAACACGTATATCCTTCGCTTTATACCAAACTGCTGCTCTCATACTTCTTCACATCTCCTACTATTTTATTTAAAAATAACCGGTTCTGTATTTGAGGGATAGTAAATAACTCCCTATAGTCATTTTAACAAATTTATAAGTACTTTAACATGATATTGGCTTATGGATGTGCTCTAGCTAGAGTTTCCGGCTCGCTTTGGACTGTAAACCTGCTGCACCATAACCTAGGGAACGCAAAGAATCGTGATGTGACCTTTTCACATCACGATTCTTCTTTTTTAAAAGCAATCTTGCGGCTGGTGTGCGCCTGAAATCTTAACGTCCACTCGTGCATTCTAAACAAAAAAACGACAAAGTACTTGTCGTTTAAAAGATTTTTTTCTGCACTTGGTCTTCTTTTAACATTTCCACAGCTTCTCTAAAACGCATAGAATGTACATTTTCACGTTCACGTAAAAATTTTAATGAATCGTTTATATAGGGGTCATCAGAAATATCAATTAACCATTGATATGTAGCACGTGCTTTTTCTTCTGCTGCAATATCTTCATATAAGTCTGCGATGGGATCTCCTTTTGCTTGAATATATGTAGCGGTAAAAGGAACACCAGCTGCATTGTTATAAAAGAGAGAATGTCCGTGACTCACAAAATGAGCTCCTAGTCCTGCTGCTACTAATTGATCGGGAGTTGCATCTTTTGTCAATTTGTAAATCATCGACGCAATCATTTCCAAGTGATTAAATTCTTCTGTGGAAATATCAGTCAATAGTCCAATAACTTTATCAGGTACTGTATAACGTTGATTCATATACCTTAATGCAGCTGCCAGTTCCCCGTCTGCACCTCCGTACTGTTCCGTTAAATATTTCGCTAACATTGGATTAGTATCGCGAACTTCTACCGGATATTGAAGCTTTTTATCATATGTCCACATCGATTATCCCACATCCTTTCATACATGCCATGGCCATGGCGTGAGATTTTTTTTACTACAAGAAATAGGTACAAGATGAGTTAATGGACCATATAAATCTTCATAAGATTTCCTGATTTTTGCTGCAGTCTTCATTGCTTCTTTTTTCTGTTGACACCCCACAAGGTCATCTGGATGCGTGTGCATAAATAGCACCCATTCTATCACGTTGAAATCAGCAACTTGGAGGGACAGTAACAGTTTCCGTTGTTCTTCGCTCATGAAATTCCCTCTTCTTTTGAGTATCCATCGACTAACATCGGCCATACGGTCCCATGAATAAATGCGTCTTCTGGTGTAAACACGGGACAATAAACGGGTTGCTTTTGCCACCATATTTGTGGAGGTAACACAAATAGTTTCGGATTTCCTCCATAAGGTACATAGACGCCACGATACGAAAACGTATTAATATCGCTCACTCCTCCTGGTTACTATATGATGGAATTCTCTACTTTATTAAAATTTTTCATTTAATTTTAAGTTTCTATTTTGATCAACTCTTCTATTGCACTGAAAAAGAAAGAAACAAACCGAAGTGCTAAATGGGTGGCAGGCAAAACACCTGCCACGTTTTCTTTTGGGGATCCACTCTTTTAAAGAAAGAAAACATATACGGCGGCAGACCACAGTCTTGTGGAACACCTGAATAAAGAATTTACCACTGTGTCGACTATGGTGCCGGCTCGCTATGGACTGCAAACCTGCTGCACCATAACCTAGAGAACGCAAAGAATCGTGATGTGACCTTGTCACATCACGATTCTTCTTTTTTAAAGGCAATCTTGCGGCGAGTGTGCGTCCATCGCTCGCCTTCAACCTTACCGTGCATAGGTCTTTGATTTTGGTTTTCTAGGGAATAGACACTTACTGCTTAGAGAGGAAACCACCGAAGATGGAATTTCGGCCGCTTGTTGCTAACTTTAAAGTATCATTCTACGTTCCTTGAAAGAAAGGTTTCACACACTACACAGGTTGCAATATCCTGAATCTTTAAAGTAAAGATAAATGACGGCAGAACATACTCCCGCGGAACACTAGAATATTACTATAAGATTAACGGTGGCTGCGTCTGGTATACAATTATTGTGGTTTCGAATTTTTTTGGTCTTTCATTGCAAAATAAATTGAGCATATTAGGAAGATTACTCCTAATCCATAGCCGATTACCATTGAATAGGTAAGAACATTTTTTAATGCTAATCCACCCATAATTGATGACAAAAATAAAAATAAAAATAAAACTGTGTAATTCTTTTTCATTCTTTATCATCCTCCTTTACCATTATTATACTATTAAATTGTAAGTGTTAAAATCTTTCTATAAAACAACTACCTTTACGATAACAGCCTTAAAGAAAGAAAGAAACAAACCGGAATGGAAGGAAAAGGTTAATTTATCGTAAAAGATAATGGTGACACCTAACCTACACAAATAAATAAAAGAAGGCATATTTTTGATTAACCTTTTTCAAAACATGCTCTTTTTGAGTTTTCTTTTATAAAGGGTTCATACGCTTTTTGGTGAAGTTATTAGTTATAGATGCAAAAATTATTGAATAAGCGTTTGATACAGACTAGCAAGACTTCTTCTGAAAAGTTATTTTTAATAAATACAGGTATAATATAATGATACTCCACCATTAAATACCATTAACTTCCAACAGAGTGAATAGACATATAGGAAGTAGGTATAGGATTGAAATTAAATAATGAAAAAGATGGTGTTGTGTTTGCAGTTCTTTCTTTTATGATGTGGGGTCTTACTCCGATTTACTGGAAACTTACTCAACATATTTCTTCAGGAGAGATTTTAGCACAGCGAGTTTTTTGGTCTTTTATTTTTATGCTTATGCTTTTAATCTTTTTAAGAAAATGGAATTTATATGTTAAATTCGTAAAAGAAATCATTAAGAAGCCAAAGTTATTTTGGTCACTTTTTCTTGCTTCTGTTCTGATTAGTTCAAACTGGGGTATTTTTATGTGGGCTGTAATTGAAGGGAAAATAGTAGAAGTGAGTCTTGGTCAATACATAAATCCTTTAACAAGTATGTTAATCGGTGTAATCGTATTAAAAGAAAAGTTAAGTAGTTCTCAAGTTCTTGCATTTGTTTTAGCAGGAATGGGGGTTTTAACATTAACACTTCATTATGGTGTAATCCCTTGGATTTCGCTTAGTCTAGCTCTCACTTTTGGATTTTATGGTTTAGCAAAGAAAATGATTAAAGTAGATTCAACCATTGGATTAGCTCTTGAAACGATGTTGATTTCCCCCATTGCGTTAGTATTTTTGACATACTGGATGTTTCAATCTCAAATCCAATTTTTCGATTCTGTTTCAACAGGTTTACTTTTAATAGGTAGTGGTGCAGTAACCGTTCTACCGCTATTATTTTTTACTATGAGTGCTAAAAAGGTAACACTATCTTTGATTGGAATTCTTCAGTATATTTCACCAACAATATTACTGTTAACAGGGGTTTTTCTTTATAACGAAACGTTATCACAAGCACATTTAATTGCACTTATCTTCATTTGGTCAGCTCTTGCAATTTATACTTTTCCTTCAATTACAAAAAGAGGTAAAAAGAGTGAAGTACATAAAAAAAGACGACCAAATGACCAGGTCACTTGATCGTCTTTTTCTATTGAAGATGCAATATGTCTATAAACAACAACTTTTCTGGCATCCGAATTTACTCTGCCATCGTAATGACTGGAGGTTTTTCAAGAAAAGTCATTAAATTTGCGATATCACCTGCTACTTCTTTTCCTTCTTGTGACTCTAAAGCTTGGCCAATTTCTTGTAAACTATCAAACTCTAATTCGGCAATTAAATAAAAATTCTCATTTGTGTTCATCGTCTGCTTAACCATGTTCACGGCTGCATTTTTAAGAAAAGGTAATTTTTGGACTAACGGGATATGAACGTTGTGATAATGTGCTTCAAACCCCTCTTTGTTGGTCGGTTCATTATAAATAACAATCATCTTAGCCATTCTATTCCTCCTATTACAATCTAATAAATGAACACAAAAATAGTATCTAGTTCAAGATATGTCCCAAAAGCGCTTATTATGCTCAGGTTTTCCGTAACACACACGAATTCGGGTAATTTTAGACAATCGAGTAGGAGGGAGTGA
>NZ_AMGD01000025.1:0-37757 GCF_000297555.1 Paenisporosarcina sp. TG-14 | reverse complement strand
AGAAGTATTCCTGCTAGCTGTGTATCGTATCGCTCAAGATTTCAAATAATTGTCACTAAAAATAGAATTCGTTGCAATGATGGATAAATTCACACTAGTTGATTGAAGCGCAGGTGGCGACTTCTGCGGGAAAAGCTTGAGCTGAAGGCCCCGCAGGAAAGATGCTGGCCAAAAGCCAGTGTCTTTGCGACGAGTAACCGCAGGAGCACATGTTTTTACAGTGACGAGGAGACTGAAGTCCGTGCCCGCGAAAAGCGTCCACCGTAGTGGAAATAAACGGGTTTCTATGGTTACCCTTCTTAAAAGGACCGGGTGCACTTGCCGGTTTTTCTTAAAAGATAAGAAAGTATATGAAATTGATGTGCCAAGAACCCAGTGTTCTAGTTGTTTTTAGTATATGGAAACTAACATGCTTAAGAGAAATATCTATGAGGTGACTCTGGTTAATCCGATTAATGTAAAGTATTATTTCATTTTTTAGAAATGCAATTTTACGCTCAGTGGAAGTCGATTTTGTTCAATTATAAATATAGGTGCCGTATTTTCATTTTACATGATAGGACAATATATTATATTTATTTTTAAAACTAAATTGCTATCAATGTTAATTATTAAAAGAAGTAAGATTGTAGTGAAAGGCGGCGACTCCAGTGGGATAAGCGATACAGACAAGACCCCACAGGAGCTTGCGACGAGGAGTCTTGGCGCTCGCCCAGGGAAAGCGTCCGCCTGTAACGGAAATCATACCGGAAACCAAAGTTGTTACTGTGTACTCTCTTAAAAGGACCGGGCGCACTTTGCCCGGTTTTTCTTAGGCGGAAATTGGGTAAAACGGAATAAAAGAGTCGCGTAGCGGAATAAAACTCCATTGAAGCCGATAAAACTCGTCTCGAAGCCGAATAAACAGCTTGTGAAGCCGATAAAATAGAGCACGAAGCCGAATAAACGTATCTGACCCCAATAAATGTGGATAAGACTTTTTTGTAACACATCTAACAATCTTTTCACATGCATTATGATATGTTGATATGGAATAATAAGAGTAAACGGATGATGAGGTGAACCTGATGAGGTTTAGACTTAAGTGGATATTACTCGCAATGGTAGGGATAGCGGTTGTCATTGGACTGGTTCTATTTATGAATT
This sequence comes from Paenisporosarcina sp. TG-14, assembly GCF_000297555.1. NCBI lineage: Bacteria > Bacillati > Bacillota > Bacilli > Caryophanales > Caryophanaceae > Paenisporosarcina > Paenisporosarcina sp. TG-14. The sequence goes on along the minus strand of NZ_AMGD01000025.1, from coordinate 36,611 downwards.
ATCAGCAAGCAAAATCAAATGGTAGTGAGTCCATTTCATATAACGAGGAACAAACGGCGATTTTTGCAGGAGGATGTTTCTGGTGTATGGAGCCACCTTTTGAAAAATTAGTCGGTGTTGAATCTGTAGTATCTGGTTATACAGGTGGCGATGAAGTGAATCCAGCCTACAATGAAGTAGCATCAGGAAGCACAGGCCATATAGAATCAGTTATTATTACGTTTGATCCAAAAGTCATTTCATATGAAGAATTGCTAGAAGTATTTTGGCGTCAAGTCGACCCGACAGATGCTGATGGGCAATTTGTAGATCGTGGCAAACAATATGCAACGGCTATTTTTTACACAAATGAAGATCAACAAGAACTCGCACAAGCATCTAAACAGAAAATGCAAGACAGTGGCATTTTTGAAGGAGAACTTGTTACGCCTATTCGACAAGCTATGACATTTTACGAAGCAGAAGAATATCATCAAGATTACTATTTAAAAAGTGAAGATCGCTATGAATACTATCGTGAACGTTCTGGTCGGGATCAGTTCTTAGACAAAATATGGGAAAACCAACCTGCGCTCGATATAAAGTCGTACAAAAAATACAGTGAGCAAGAGTTGCGAGAAAAATTAACAGATCTTCAATTCGAAGTCACACAAAATGATGGTACAGAGCCACCCTTTGAAAATGAATATGATAAAAATGTTGAAGATGGAATTTATGTCGATATCGTTTCTGGGGAGCCGTTATTTAGTTCCCTCGATAAATTTGATTCTAAAACGGGCTGGCCAAGTTTTACGCAGCCGCTAGAAACAGGAAATATTATAGAAATTGAAGACTTTACACTTGGGACAAAGCGAATGGAAGTGAGAAGTCGTCATGGTAATTCACATTTAGGTCATGTCTTTGAAGATGGTCCAGAGCCAACGGGATTACGCTATTGTATGAATTCGGCTTCCATGAAATTTATTCCAAAAGCGGATCTTGAAAAACAAGGGTATGGAGAATATGTAAGTTTATTTATTCAGTAAAATAGCTGAAAAATGAAAGTTGGGATGATCATAAAAAAGTTCATAGGTTTTGCCCTATTACTACTTGTCCTAACAGGATGCGGGAGTGGCAGCGAAAGAAAATCTGTCCAATTCTACATGTGGGGTGGCGATGAAAATATTAACAAATATATTGATCAAACCGTTGCTCCTTATGTATTAAAAGAATACGACATTGAATTAAAACGTGTTGCTATGGAAACGAATGATTTTATGAGTAAACTCCAAAATGAAAAATCCGTTGGTCGAAAAGATGGATCCATAGATCTCATTTGGATTAATGGAGCAGCTTTTAAACAAGCGAAAGATAGTGAATTGCTGTCTGGGGACCTATTGAGTGATTTAGAAAATACACAACGCTTTGAACAAGTATTGTTGGAGACAGATAGTGGCGAGCCTATAGAAGGTTTAGAAATTCCTTGGGGGAAAACGTCATTTGCATTTCAAGTTAATACAGACAATGTTAAGCAATCTCCTTTAACTATTGATGAATTAACACAGTGGATTCAAAACAACCCGGGGAGATTTACGTATCCAGATGCAGCAGACTTCACGGGGAATGGCTTTATCCGGCAATTAATTTACTCGTTGAATCTTGATCAAATAAATGGTGATCCTACCCTAAAGCAACGACAAAAAGCATACGAATATCTAAGTGAAATCAAACCGAATTTGTGGCGACAAGGAAAAGACTACCCTAAAACTTTGCAGCAACTAGATCAAATGTTTGGCAGTAATGACGTTGATTTTACCATGGGTTTCAATGAGCGTCGTGCGTTACCCTTTATCGAAAATGGTACGTTTAACAAATCCACGCGCACGTTCGCTTTGGGTGGGCAAGCTGTTACGAATGCGCATTATTTAACCATTCCTTTTAATTCGCCGAATAAAGAAAAGGCTCTGCAAGTAATTGAAGCGTTAACGAATTTCCCGATGCAATCCGAAAAACTAAAAAGTGACGTATGGGGAGATGGCTCTGTATTAGCCTTAGACCAATTAACGGGCGAACAACAAGAAAAATTAGAGTCTATTGAATCCACTGGAGACCATTACTTGAACGAGTGGGAAAATCAAAGTGACTTTTCGGCGGAAATGATTCAACTTATCGAAGAGGAATGGAGAGACTATGTCGTTCGTCCATAAAATAGGGAGTTTAATTGTCATCACTATTGGAGCGGTTAGTTTACTAGCGGCCGCTCTTTTAATTGTAGATATCGTACGGTTATTGGATATCGTTCAGCCAAACCCGTCATGGCAAGATTATGCAGAACCTCTGAATCGATTGCTGTGGTCAGCCGTTTTAACTGTTGTAGCTACCCTAATTAGCATCGGATCGGGCATATTAATTGTACGTGGATTTTATTTGAAACAATCTTTAAGAAAATCAATTGATAGATTGTCGGTTGCTTTTTATTTTCCACATTTCATTGTGGCTTTATATGTTTTAGCTTTAGCGAATAATATGTATAAAATGGTCGATTTTTATCACCCAACATTCGGCTTTCTAGAAATTTTGCTAGCCTATTGGTTAAAAGAAGTACCTTTTGTAGTGTTTTATTTAACGGTTACATACGCATCACTTGAACTCGATTCTCGTAGACTTATTCAATTATTTGGAGGGAGTAAATGGCAACAGTTTGTTCATGTTGAATGGGCAGCTATTAAAGGGCAAGTGGTTGAGCTCTTCTTAATTTTGTTTGCCTTTATGTTAACGGCTTATGAAGTACCTGCACTTCTTGAAAATAGTGTATATCCTCAATTTGGTCCTACTATATTGGCATACTATTACTCCATTGATGTGGGACAACGTTTAGTGATGGATGTCTTGTTAGTAGGCGTCTCAATTGTGCTTGTACTTTTGACGATTGGGTTGTTTTTATGGACAAGTCGGACAAGGCATTCACTTGGAAAGGGGAGTCGATCATTATGAAACATCTCCTTTCTTTAAGTTACACGATGATGCTACTTTACACGGCCTGGCTTTTCGTTACGGGAAAATTAACTTTTTCATTTATTTTGCAAGATCCATCAATTTGGCAGGCATTATATTACACATGTGTAATTACGAGTGTCACAATCGTGTTAAATATCAGTTTAGGCCTCTTAACCGGTTGGCATTTAGCCAGTAAGGTTAGTCTTTGGAAAGATGTCTTTGTGTTATTTCCGCTTATTCTTCCCGTGATTGCGGTGATGGGTGGCTTACAACTTGCTTTGTTGTGGTTACATATTCCGGATCAATTGATAGGCGTACTATATATTCATTTAATGGTAACCATCCCATTTTCCATTCAAATTTTTAAAAATCGATTTTTGGAACTAGAAAAACGAATTCCTTCACTTGTAAAGCTATTTAACGGTTCCAAACAAACCATGTGGATATTTGTTTACTTCCCCCTCTTAAGCGGCAGCTTATATACAGTGGTATTGTTAACAACTGTGATTTCACTTAGTCAATATGCAATTACAGCGTTTATCGGTGGTGGATTAATCCCTACAATCACCACATTACTATTTCCATATTTACAATCATCTAATTTCTATATTGTTCATACGTCTGTATATCTTATAATTACGATGATTGGACTGTTTGCGTTATTGATAAGATTCATTATTTCAATCTTTAAAAAGGTGGTGACATCGCTCTTATGATGGAGTTGCGAAACATCTCAAAAAAATTCGAAGGTAAAATCGTTCTTGAGCGTGTAAATCTCTCTCTTAAACAAGGCGAAGTCATAACGATACTTGGGAAATCGGGTAGTGGAAAATCTACTTTACTTCAACTGATTGCAGCGATGGAGCCAATTGATTCGGGAGAAATTCAAAAAAAACCAGAGACAATGTGCGCGTATATTACGCAAAAATCATATCTTTTTAGTCATATGACGGTTCTTCAAAATATTGCATTTCCTTTGAAATGTCAGGGTGTGAGAAAGAAAGAACGATATTCTATAGCAAAAAATTGGCTTGAGAAAGTTGAACTTTTTGGTCTAGAAGATCGTTTTCCTTATGAGCTTTCTGGTGGACAACAACAACGAGTGTCAATTGCTCGCGCATTTGTCTATCAACCAGATGTGTTTTTGATGGATGAACCATTTGCAAATTTAGACGTGAAACTGAGTAGGCAGCTACAACATCTAATTTTCAACGAAATGAAACAACGCAATGTCGCAGGGATTTTTGTGACGCACAACTATGAAGAGACTAAAATGTATGCAGATCATACATTTTTACTACAAGATGGCAAACTTACAACTATGTCTGAACAAGAAGTCGAACTATATTTTAACGAAGGTATTCAAAATGAGGGACGTACCTATTTAATTTCAAATTGTGTATTAACAAATAATACGAGTGATCAATCAATTCCTGTCTTGCTTGATAAACAAGTTCATTTATACGGGGTCGACTTTTATGTGGTGATTTTGCCAAATGGACAGAAGCAATTTATGAAAAAGTCTCATGAGATAAATACTAAAGAGCCTTTGCATCTGGTTTTGAAGGAGGGGTGAAACTTGTTAGACACAAAAGGACAACCAATTATTCAACCTCTTCTAGATACATTAGCTGATACATTCATCAAATGGAAGTTAACGGCAAATGAAGTAACAGGGATTGCCGTATCAATTGGGATTGCGGCAAGTGTATGGATATATATTGATTTGGTTTGGCTTGGCATCGCTTTTTTGTGGCTGTCAGGATTACTTGATGCTGTAGATGGTACGATGGCTAGAAAAACAAAACCTTCTGCAGTAGGTACCGTACTCGACGTAACGTTTGATCGAGTGGTAGAAGGTGGAATTATTTTAGTGCTCGCGATCAAGTATCCAGAGCACTCAGTTGTTTTGCTACTATTAATGTTTTCAATCTTAATTGCGATGACATTGTTTTTAACGATCGGCAATGTAGCGCGGAACTCCGGGAGAAAAAGTTTTCACTATGCTACAGGGTTAGCTGAACGCACGGAAGGATTTATTTTGCTAACGGTGATGGTCATTTTTGCACCAACGTGGTTATTTTGGACAACTTTATTATTTATTGTTATTGAAGTGTTAAGCACGGTTTTGCGTTTCACAGCATTTGTGAAGGAAGAGAGGGAATTACATGAAAGAACATAAAGTAGTGGTCATTGGAGGTGGTTCTGGCGGCTTATATACAGCAGCAGGACTTGCGAGACTTCGTGTGGATGTGGCACTTGTAAATATTACAGAGAAGTTAGGTGGAGATTGCTTACATTCCGGATGTGTCCCTTCTAAATCTTTAATTTATGCATCAACCCAAGGAATGAGCTGGGAACAAACGACTCAACACATAAGACAGGTGATTTCAGAAATACAGGTACATGACTCGGTTGAACGTTTTGAAGGACTTGGAGTCGCGGTCTATATCGGACATGCGAAATTTGTAAGTCCAAATGAAATTGAGGTAAATGGGCAACGGATTCGCGGGAAAAAATTTGTGATAGCAACGGGCTCATCCCCTCGGGAATTACCAATTGAAGGCTTACAGGAGTCTGGATATTTAACAAACGAATCATTATTTCATTTGACTCAACAGCCAAGGTCTCTCGGTATTATTGGAGCGGGACCCATTGCGATAGAACTTGGACAAGCGATGGCAAAGCTAGGAACGGATGTACATATTGTTAACCGTGACAAAGAAATCTTGGGCAAATTCGATTCTTCCATTCGAAAAGTGGCAACAAGACATTTTGAATCACAGATGACGTTTTACAATAAAGCAGAAGTTACATGTGTAGAAGTAGAAGGAAGTCAAAAACGACTTACTTTAAGTGGTGGAAAACAAATTGTAGTGGACGATATTATGGTTGCTGCAGGTCGTATTGCCAATATAGGTTCTCTGCGACTTGAGAATGCCGGAGTTAAAATGAAAGATGGTTTTATACAGGTAAAAGATACATATCAAACATCACGTTCTCATATTTATGCAATTGGAGATGTTATTGATACTTATGCACACACACATGCAGCTGGATTAGAAGCGCGTGCAGTCATTGAACATATCGCATTTCCGAAAAAGAAAAAGAACATCTATTTTGATTTTGCTGCGATTATTTATTCAACACCTGAAGTGTACCAATTGTTCGGCAATGATACGGAAGTAGTGGAAACGCTAGAAGTGAATTCAAAAGATATCGATCGTTACAAAACACAATTGATCGACGATGTGGTTATTCGTATTGGTATTGATAAAAAGGGTTATGTCATCAATGCTCAAGCAGTCGGTCCAAATATAAGTGATCTCATGCAGCTGGTTGCTTATACAAAGCGTATTAAAAAACCGATATCATCATGGTCAAGTATGACCGTACCATATCCTACACACGCACAAATCCTACAACAAATTGCCAATACGTATATGTCTCGAACACTTGAAAAACCAATTGTGCAGTCATTAATAAAAACGTATATATCTGTGCGAGGATTAAGTAAATGAAAAAGCGTACTTTTTGGCAAGAATGGCGAAAGATCATCTTGTTTGTTGGGTTTGCCATTAGTTGTTTGATCGTCCTTTATGCATTTGATGTGATTGGGAAGATTGATATCGAAGCGGCTAGTGATTATGTTAGGGAATTAGGGATTTGGGGTATGTTATTGTACGTAATCGTATATACGATACGTCCATTATTTTTCTTCCCCGCAACTCTTCTGACGTTATTTGGTGGGTACACATTTGGACCATTTCTCGGCACTGCACTAGATATTGTAGGTGCAGGAAGCGGGGCAGTCTTAGCATTTTTAGTTGCTCGGTATTTAGGCAGAGAAAAAATCGAGAAATTCGTTAAAGGTAAAAGAATAGAACGATTTGATCAATCTATTCAAAACAATGGATTTATGGTTGTGCTTTATTTAAGACTCATTCCCTTAATTCCGTTTGATTCGATTAATTATTCGCTTGGTTTAAGCTCGGTCAAACTAAAATCGTATATGGCTGCTACGTATTTAGGCATTATTCCAGGTGCATTTGTATTAAATTATATTGGCTCATCTCTAAGAACAATGGATTCAAAGTTGTGGATTGCGGTTGCATTGTATGGAGTTATGGTTTTATTGCCCTTCCTTGTGAAGAAGTTTAAAGGAACTACTCAAATACCTCTTGAAAAAGAGCATGTTAAGTAAAGAAAGGAAAGTGGAAACCTATGAAACTAGGTGTAACGAATGGACATTTAAAGCCTGTTGAAGATAAGCCAAATAGCGTATCGAGTCAAACAGATATTAAGCGAAATTATATGGAACCAATTCCTTATAGTGGTAGCAATGCGCAAGCACAAAGTAAAATAAAAATGATTATAATAAATATGAATCAAATTGAACTAGTCGAAGAAAAAGTCAATTATCTTCATTATGTAGAAACCTCAAAAGTATTTAAATTTAAAGATGACATTGAATTTTATTTTGATGATTCCAAACAAGTCATTCACTTTCGCTCTAAATCAAGAGTTGGGTATTCCGATTTCGGAGTAAACAAAAAAAGAATGCAAAAAATCACAGATGCTTATAAGCGTCCGTGATTTTTTGTTTTAATGTATAAACTAAAGACTCTAAGCTTTTCCTGAAACGATGGCGAAACTACCTTGTCCACCGTGTATAGCAATAATCGGGCTTAGTTCACCAATTTGAATCTCTTCTGCAGGAAATCTTACCTGTAGTTGTTGTTTAACTTCATGAGCGGTCTTTTCACTTCCACAATGTAGTACCCACATTTCACTGGATGTTGGTTCAAAATCTTTCACCATTTGTAGAATGGCTCTTTTTCTAGTTCGTATTTTGTGAGCAATTTGTATGGTACCTTCTTTAAATTTGAGGATAGGATGGATTCTTAATATGTTACCAACAAAAAAACCAAGTTTACTTATCCGGCCACCTTTTAATAATTGATTTAGGTCAGCTACAAAAATTCGATTAGTATAAATGTCTTCATTGTCATTCAAAGTTTGGGCAATTACTTTTGGCGTCATACCCTCTTCGACTAGTACTCTTCCTCGTTGTATAAGGTCATATAAGGGCCATGATACTATTTTTGAGTCTATTAAATGAACAGGAATTGATATATTTCTACTAACCGAAGCGACAGTGTCGAAAGTGCCACTAATTTGTCGTGAAATTAGGACGGCAATTATCGCATCATATTCCACTTCCAAGGTTTGAAAAAGTTGTTCAATATCATATACAGTGGGCTGTGATGATTTTGGAGAGAACTCAGAGTGACTAAGTAAGTCATAAAATTCATTAGTTGTTAAGTCTATACCATCTTTATATGTTGTGTTTTCATGATTGATTTGCAAAGGGACTACATACAAATCGGATCGATGAGCATTTTTAGGTATATATGCTGAACTATCAGTTACCCATGCGATTTTCATACTATTTCCTCCAATTGCACATTCAATCATGTGTGCTCATTTTATCGTTAGTATAATAGATTCAATGAGATAAATAAAAAAAGAATGTGCAGGTGAGTCGAATGTTAGCGGGTATTGCTATAATATGTATGATTTTATTCATGAGTGTCATTTGGATGATCGCTGTTAAGTTAGATAATTACTCAATAGTTGATATTATTTGGGGTGTAACATTTATTTTGACGACTATTGTCGTTCTCGTCTTTACAGGAAATATAAATGTTGTGTCCTTGACGATAGCTGCACTGGTTATTATCTGGGGACTTCGCTTGTCGATTTATTTGTTTACGAGAAATGCAGGGAAACCTGAGGATTATCGTTACGTTGACATGCGTAAAAAATGGGGTACTAAAGTTAAGCAAACGGCTTTTGTTCGTGTGTTTATGCTTCAAGGAACTGTTTCTCTTCTATTCTCTTTGGGAATCTTTTTAGGTATTAGCAAAAGTGACACCATATTATCGATATGGCCTGTTTATATAGGAGTAGTTGTTTGGATCATTGGTTTTTTATTTGAATCGATTGGGGATTCACAGTTACGTACCTTCATTCAAAAGCCAGCGAATAAAGGAAAAGTAATCACAACTGGACTATGGAAATATACACGCCATCCAAACTACTTTGGTGAGGCGACACAATGGTTTGGGATTAGTATCATTGCATGTGCTGTACCATTCGGGTGGATTTCGTTTATTAGTCCATTGTTATTAACGTTCTTTTTATTAAAAATTTCTGGAGTTCCATTACTTGAAAAGAAAAATAGTCAGAAACCTGGTTATGCTGAATATGCAGCTAAAACAAGCGTGTTTGTGCCAATGCCTCAGAAAAACTAACATTAATCGCTAGCGGTAGGATTGTTTTCGATGTAGAGCTCCAATTGTATATGAATGGTTTAGTAGACCACAATCGACCTGGAAACAAGTAGATGTTGTATAACAATTTGTTCGGATTCTCTTAACAAAGACAAGTTACGTGCTAAACACATTAGAATTCGAGATAATGGAAAGAATAACTACTGAAAGGATGATTCCGTATGACAACTTATACAGAAATTACATCAATCCCTGAATGGCAAAATGTTCTTCAACAATCCAAAGAGAAACCTGTTTTAGTCTTTAAGCATAGTACGTCTTGTCCTGTAAGTGCAGCTGCGTACAAAGAGTTTACATCTTTTGCTACAGAAGTTGACGCGTATTTGGTGAAAGTCATTGAAAGTCGTCTGGTATCCAAAGAAATTGAAAGTGATTTAAGTGTTCAACATAAATCACCACAAATCTTATTAGTTTCAAATGGAGAGTCCGTTTGGAATGCTTCCCATTGGAACATAACGGAGAAGAATATAGAAAAAGCAATAGAAGCACAATAACTCTAAAGATCTTCTATTGAACCCCTCCCATTAATTTATATAGGGAGGGGTTTTATTTATGAAAGCTGTCTAATGAATAAAACCCTGGGTCTTGAAATTTATCGAGTATTAGTGGTGTGTGACGCAGTAAATGTCGACTAAGATAAAACCATACTCGAATGATAGTGCATGGAAGATGTAGATTTTGTCGAAGATAACGAAAATATGATTAAACGTTATTGAATTAGTTTAAACTTTATCTAACATTGGATAGTGTTTAGGAGATAGATTTTTATTGCTATTTGTGATAGCATTACACTTTAAAGAAGTGAGGACGTGACTGAATATGATTAAAATCGAAATACCTAAACCAGATATAACGATTGTTCAACGTGTACAAGATCGTTCAAATGATGAGCCTGAGATTCCTTCAGTATTTGGCTTTATCGACTTTCACCAAATTGCACGTGACAAAGGCGGCATTATTATGTTCTTCAATAAAAAAGAAGAGCTTTTGTTCGTAGGGAAAGCACGTAAAGTAAGACAACGTGTAAAAAAACATTTTGAAGATAATGTTTCTCCTTTAAAAGATCACCGTGATGAAGTGACAAAAATTAAGATTTTCTATGTTGATGATGCAATGGAACGTGAAATTTATGAAACATATGCCATCAATAAACTTGCTGCGTTGTATAACGTTGATAAAAAGTTTTCTCCTTCAAAAAAAGCTGACGAATCATAGTCAGCTTTTTTTATTTGTCTAGCTTAAAGAAATCTATTACGAGTAAAACACTTATTTTATTAAATTTTTAGAATTTTCTTAAATTAGTGGCATGAAATAGAGGATATTCAGGTATAAGTAGAGAAGTACTCTTATAGAAAGAATTAAAATGTTTTCTAAAGGGGAGAAACTCAGATGACGTTTAAGGTTCAACGAATAGAAGACTTGAAGAAAATCGACGTATCGAAGTTAGTAACGGAAAGCGAAGAAGAAGGTTATCGTTTCTTAACTCGCTTAGTACATGATTATGAAGATGGATCTAATACATTTAATAAAGATGGAGAAGCCCTATACGGTGTATGGGAGGGGCCTGAAAAATTAGTGGCAATTGGTGGCTTAAATCAAAACTCTCACACTGACAATAAGGATGAAGCCCGTTTACTGCGCTTTTATACACTTGGGGATGCACGTAGACAAGGTGTAGGGTCTCAATTGTTATCGGAATTAGTAAGCCATGCAAAAGGAAAGTTTAAGAAAATTACATGTCGGACAGAATCAGCGAAAGCGGATGCATTCTACCGGGCTAATGGATTTGAAGAAGCTCATGATGCACCTGATACTACACATGTGATGAATTTAGCATAAATAGTAAATGAAAAAAGAGGATTCGCTTATATGCGAATCCTCTTTTTAGAGCTTATAAAAATTACGTAATGTCTCTATAGGTTATTCAATAATTTCAAAGCTATTTAACATGTGGTGGAATCTAGCACCGGTCCTTCAGCAGCTTCGAGAAAGTAGTACTGAACGTAGATGATGTACTCTGCCATGCATCTGTACCTTCATTTAACTGATCTTCTTGACAGTCATTTATTCTATAGTTATTATATGTTTAAACACTTAAACACTTAAACACTTAAACGTATAAACATTTAGGAGGAAGTAAAATGAAGAAAACAGCATTAATTACAGGAGCTACTAGTGGACTAGGGTATGAGTTTGTTCAATTGTTAGCAAAAGATCAGTACGACCTCATCGTTGTTGCCCGAAATGAAGAGCAGTTAGTAAAAATTCAGGCTAAGTTTCCTAAAGTAAACGTCACATCGATTGCCAAAGACTTAAGTAAAACAAACGCAGTAAAAGAATTGGTAGCAGAGATATCAGAAAAACAACTTCATGTGGATGTATTAATAAATAATGCAGGCTTTGGATTGCTAGGAAAATTTGACGAATTAAATGTGGCTAAACAACTTGAAATGATTCAACTTAATATTACAGCGCTTACGGAATTAACCCATGCTTTTCTTCCTGAAATGAAAAAGCAGAACTCTGGTAAAATAATGAATGTAGCGAGTACAGCTGCTTTTCAACCCGGTCCAATGATGGCAGTTTACTATGCAACGAAAGCTTATGTACTTTCTTTTTCTGAAGCATTAGTTGAAGAGCTAGCAGGAACAGGTGTAACTGTAACAACGTTATGTCCGGGAGCAACCAAAACTAATTTTGGTGCTGTTGCAAATGTGGAGCAGACCAAAATGTTTAGTAAAGCAATGGATGCATCGACAGTTGCAGTCATTGGTTACCAAGGAATGCAACAAGGAAAACGTGTGGTTATTACAGGTAGCTCAAATAAAGTAGTGGCAGTAGCTGCGAAATTCTTGCCAAGAAGTGCAACTGCAAAAATCGCAAAATATGTAGCAGGTGATAAATAAGCCGTAATAGGGGGGAAACAAATGGCTCAACAAGCAGTAGATTTATTTAGATCTTGTATTCCATTATTTCAAACGTTTGCAGATCCAGCGAGACAAGACATTATCTTGCTGTTAGCTGAACACGAAACATTGAGTGTAAATGAAATAGCTGATCAATCGGTATTATCGAGACCTGCCATTTCTCATCACTTAAAAATATTACGAGATAATCGATTAGTACAAATAGAACAAAAAGGGACTCAACGCTATTATTCATTATCCCTTGAAACGAGCGTAGAGCAGCTTAAAGAATTAATTAAAGTTGTTGAAGAAGAGTGTATTTTGTAACACGTATTAAAGAAGACTTAAGTCTTCTTTAAAAAAATAATAAAGTGTCAGGCACCCAAATTTAAATGGAATATTTTCTCCCCATTTAGTTTTGGAAGCCTGGCACTTTTTTGGAAGATAGGAAAGTACGGGCCGCCCGCGGAAAGCGTCCGCCTGAAACGGAAATCACTAGACTTAAATAGAAGGATGTCCTATTCTTCAGGTTATAGTGTAGAAGATTGCCGTCCTAAGCGACCCGGAAATCAAAGTTGATGCTGTATGGAATATCCCTTTAAACTGATACTTAAATCATCTGTACTTTCTTAAAGGACGGGGCATACTTTGCCCGGGTTTTCTTATCTCATTTGAAATTCATGAGTAATTCAATTAGTTTATGTTAAAGATAATAATAAATATTGATAAATGGTTTTCACAGTCCTATATCTTTACATCAAAGGACTTGTCTAAAATACATATGTTGAGGAGATTAATAATGGAGGGGAAAGAAAAAGTAATAGAGGTAATCCAACCGGAATTTCAAGAAAAAATACAGGAGGAACTTAGTGGAATAACATTCACAAAAAACTTTCGGTCAGCTACTGCTGAAGAGTGGTACATCTTCCTGCCTAATTATCATGACCCAAAAACAGGAGGCGCAGTAGGAAAAGTCATCATTCACTATGACTTATATGATAATAAAGAAATTTACATCAATACTACAGTGATATTTGATGACCCTAAATTATACAATCCAGAGCTACACGCTCTTGTTTATACGATTGCCGATGAATTAGTGAATAGACTCGTAGGTTTTTCGAACACCCTATTAGCAGTTCATGCCGGAGAAAATTCCTATAATGCAGAATACGTAAATAAGGGATAAAAAAAGCTGCCCCACTTGTCTAAAACTAAATAGACAAGTGGGACAGCTTTTTAATTAATCTATCAGACAAAAATATGAGCGAAAATTACAATTATTGGCAAAGTGATAATTGTACGTAAAATGAATATTATGACCAGTTCCAAGAAGTTTACTGGAATGTTAGAACGTAAAATTAAAATTCCGATTTCAGACATGTAGATTAATTGAGTTAACGATACTCCAGCTAATACGAATTTTGTTAAATCACTTTCAATACCGCTCCCGAGTATAGCGGGTAAGAACATATCTGCGAATCCTACTAATAACGTTGGTGCAGCTTCAGCGGCTTCAGGTAAACCAAGTAACGTTAAAACTGGTATTAACGGATATGAAATAATTTTGAATACAGGCGTGTATTCAGCAAGTACAAGTGCAAGTGTACCAAGAGCCATTACAAGAGGAATCAATCCTAACCAAATGTCTAGAACAGTTTCTGCACCTGATTTTGCAAGTTTCTTCGCGCTGCCTGAATTGCTTGCTTTTAATCGGGCTGCTTCAAAGCCCCATTTTACTAAAGAAACGCCTTCTGGAATATTATCATCAATTTGTTTTCCAACTGGCTCGTAATACGTATCTGCTTTACGAGATAGTGGGGGAATACGTGGCATGATGATGGCTGCCACTACACATGCAACTGATATGGCAATATAGAAAGGTAAGAATAAATGGCCGATTCCGACAACATTTGCAACAACTAGACTAAAGGCTACTGAAGCAATCGAGAATGTTGTGGCAATAACAGCAGCTTCGCGTTTTGTATAATAGCCTTCATCATACTGCTTCATCGTTACTAGTACCCCAACTGGTGCGGCACCCATCCAAGAAGCCATGCAATCAATCGATGAGCGACCAGGTAACGTGAATACAGGACGCATAACTTTATTTACTAAAGCACCAACGAATTCCATTAAACCAAATTCAACTAACAAAGGTAATAAAATACCTGCAAATAAGAACCAAGTTAACAATACTGGTGCCAAGTCATACAACACAACACCACCTGTATTACGTGAAGAAATCACTTCAGGTCCAATTTCATAGAAAGCCATTATACCAACTGTAAATCCAACCACTCGGACAATTAGACCAAATGGACCTGTAATGAAAATTGATCGCATAAATGGAGAATTTTTAACAAATGTTGGTTTCAAAGCTGTTGCTGCTAAAGTGGTGACTGCTGAAAAACCTAATAATAGAACAACGAAACCAGGAATCCACTCGCCAAATGTGGATTGTAAGAAAGAAGCAAAGATACCAATGGCGATTGTTACTTGGCCATCATATTTAATAGGAACTAGAAATAGTAATGCCCCAATAAGTGATGGAATGATAAACTTCCATGTTGCTGAAGATGAAACAGTCGTCGTTTCTGCTTTGTTAATCGTCGTCATGTGATTTCCCCCTTTAGGCTGTATAAGCACTTAATGCTTGATCCAAAACATCGATACCTGTATCAATCTGATCTTTTGTTATTGTCAATGGTGGTATCATGCGAATTACTTCTCCTGAGTTACCGCATAGATAGAAAAGTACGCCCCGCTCTAAACAACCATCTAATACGTCCATCACCGCTTTGCCATTGGGTTTTCCGGTTTCAGGAACTTGTAATTCAATGCCAATCATTAAGCCAACGCCACGAACTTCTTTAATCAAGTGGTGTTTCTTTTTCAACTCATCAAGTTGCTCAAGAGCATATGCCCCCATGTTTGTTGCGTTTTCAAGTAAACGTTCCTCTCTTAAAACTTCAAGAGAAGCAAGTGCAGCCGAACAAGCAATCGGATTTCCTCCAAAGGTCGTACCATGTGTACCGAGAGGCCATTGTGACATCAATTCTTTAGATGCAACAGTTGCACTCAATGGAAGACCTGCGGCAATGCCTTTTGCAATTGCCATAATATCAGGGGTCACACCAAATGTTTGAGCGGCAAACCAGTTACCAGTTCGGCCAAAGCCAGTTTGTACTTCATCAAAAATTAATAAAATACCATGACGGTCACAAATTTCTCTTATTTTAGCTAACCATTCTTTAGGTGGAATAATATAACCACCTTCACCTAAAACAGGTTCTAAAATGATACATGCCACTTCTTCAGGTGTTACTTGATGGTTGAAAAGCTTTTCTACATCACGCTCTAGTTTTTCTGGGAAAAAGATTTCTGGAATTGCTCCTTCTGGCAAATCATCTGGGTGCGCATATGGCAATTGGTACGTTAACCAAGACGGTTGTAAAAACTTTCGGTATTTACTTTTTGAAGTTGAAACACTTAATGCGCCTATTGAGCGGCCGTGAAAACAACCAGTAAAGGACACGACATACGGACGTTTCGTAGCATATTTCGCTAACTTAATCGCTCCTTCAATCGCTTCGGTTCCACTGTTTGCAAAGAAGAAGTTATCAAGTTTAGGTGGCATAATTTGTTGTAACTCGTATGCAAGTTTTAAAATAGATTCATAGATTATAACGCCAGAAGGTCCATGAATTAATGTGTCAGCACTGTCTTTAATGGCCTGTACGACTTTTGGGTGACGGTGCCCAACATTTTCAACAGCAATTCCTGATGTGAAATCTAAATATTTTTTACCGTCGACTCCGTAGTAATAACAACCTTCAGCTTTTACGACAGGTAAGTTGGGGTGGTCTTTCGCCATACTTGGCGCAAGTAAATTTGCTATCGATCCGACTAGATGTTGAAAGTCTTGTTGTAGAACTTTTGTCATTCGATGTCATCTCCTATGGTGGTATTTACATATTTCTTTAATTTACGAACTACAGATGGTTGGCTAATACCTAATATTTGAGCCATTACCGTTGTGGTTTTGTAGCGTCTTTGTGCATTCAAAAGAACTTTCTTTTCGACAAATTCTAAAATATGAGGGAGTGTTTGCCCATCTATTTCTATGCCGATTTGTTCATCTTCGCTTGGCTGGTATTGGATGGGTAAATCGTGAAGAGCGATTACAGTTGATTCACTTTCTATAAAACTGCGCTCCATAACATTTTTTAGTTCACGAAAATTACCCATCCATTCGTGTTGAAGAAGATGTAAGTAAAGGTCATCTGCTACTTTCTTTTCTTGTTTATACTTTTCATTTAAGTTTTGTAACAATTGAGAAATGGCTTTTTCCAAATCTTCAGGGCGTTCACGCAAGGGTTTTAACTGAATAGATGCGAGATTCAAGTAATAAAATAAGTCTTCTCGGAAAGAACCTTTTTTGACCAAGTCTTCCAATGAAGCTTCACTTACTGCAATGACTCTAATTGATTGTTGCAGTTGGAGATGTTTGTACAATATGCACTGGGATGCAAGTGATATCTGATCTATTTCGTTTAATACAATCGTGCCACCTTGAGATAAAGATAAGTACCCAGGGGATTTAATATCACCTTGACCCGTGAAAGCGATTTCAAAAACAGTTTCAGGTATTGTACTGCAATTCACTTCGATAAAGGCATCTTCATGACGCGTGCTTTTGCTATGAATAAATTTGGCAAGTGTCATTTTTCCAACTCCATGTTCTCCATGGATGACAATTGGTGCATCATAAGATGCCATTTTAAGTGCAGTTTTAACTGCACGTGAAGAAGATTGACTTTCCATAATTGCCCCATCTATTCGGATGTGTTGATCACGTAAATGGGCAAGTTCTTCTTTTACTTTGCTCATTTCAGTTTCTAAATCTTGCAAGTACTCTTTCATCACAATCAGTTCAGAAAGTTCATAAGAATAACTAATAACAAATTCAACTTCACGCTGAGCATTGAAAAGTGGGATTCCAGTAATTAATACTTTTCGACCGGACGGAGTTGTTTGTACAATGACAACTTTCTTCTTTTTCTTGACCACTTCAGGTGTAATTGCAGGTGTGAAAATCCCTTGCGCTTCTAAGTCAAAAACAGATCTACCTAAAAGTTGTGCAGGTGACAACCCGTAATGCTCACCACTAATCTGCGTTACTTTAATAATTTTCCCTTCATGCGTTGTAATGATGATATCTTCATCATGCATATCCATGATTTCTTCATCGGTATTTGGAAGTAATAACATTGAATTCATATTTGAACTCCTTTATTCATTCTTGTATAAGACTATACAATAGTGAATAATCTAATTACAAGTAAAATTTAAATAATTCTAAAAATTATTTTTTTATGTAGAATATTATTCCAATTAAATTTCCGGAAACACTGTATCTATAAGGTTTTTATGGTCTTTTTGGACAGAAAAAAGATTTCTCCAGCTTTTCCTTTATTTACTTGTCTCGCATAGCAAATAAGATATGGATCTAATGTCGAGCGATATCTCAGTTGTGAATTTTGGCTGTCGCGTTGTAAATATGGAAGATGACGTTGTAAAAATAGACCTCCATGAGCTTAGTATAAAAAGAGTACAGATGAAATCCGAATTCCTTATAATAGAAACATTTCACGTTGTAAAAATCGAGTGTTACGTTGTAATAGTTAAATTTTGGAAAAATGGCACATCACTTCTCGTCACAAAAAAAGCTGTCGGAGGTCTCCGACAGTACAAATTAAGATTTTGCACCTAAATAATAGAAAGGCTGCAGTGATTAAATGGCCCCGCCGCAGTAATTGGCGGGTTTTTCTGTGAGGGAAGTGTTCTCTTTCTTGTCGATCGAAGGCTCAGTTGTAAATTTTGGCGGTCACGTTGTAATTATGGAAGGTGACGTTGTAAAAAAGGGAGTTCACGTTGTAAAAATCACGGTTCACGTTGTAATAGTTAAATTTCGGGATTTTTTAGCGTTACATTTAGTGGGCTTTCAATGAAAATTTGGAAGGTGACCTGGAAGACAATGTTGATACAGTATGGTAAATCTAGTTTCAGCTGACACTCATATCAATTAAAAAAGACGCCATTTAAAATGGCGTCTTGGTAGCTTAGTTATTAAATGTTAAAGCATCATGGAAATTGTTGTGGTAAAAGGTGTTACTATTTTTTCTTCCCAATCACTTTCCATGAAGTACGTGAAATTTCTTCGAGTTCGGACGCGTCTAGTTTAAATGTTAAAGCACCCACATTGTCTTGTGCGTGATGAACTTTAGTTGCGCCTGGTATCGCGAAAACCGTTTCTCCGTGATAATGAATGGTCCAGTTTAAGGCAACTTGACTAGCGCTCACATTATATTTTTCACCAATTGCATCGAGTAATGTTATAAGTGGTTTTGACTCAGCCAAACCAGCTTCTTTAAACTTACGTTGAAATCTGCGTGGTCCTTTGGCATCGTGAATTAAATCCGGATTATCATGGAATTTCCCTGTAAGTAATCCTTGTTCAAGAGGTGAATACGCAATAATGGAAATCCCTAATTCTTTAGCACTTTGTAGAATTCCATTTTCTTCAATCCGACGATCTAGTAAGCTATATTTCACTTGGTTTGAAGCAAGTGAAAGTCCATTTTCACTCAAAATACGATGTGAATTGACCATAGCTGCAACATTGAAATTACTAACGCCAACATGGTTAATATGACCGTCCTTCACTAGTTCAATCATTGCTCGTATTTGCTTATCAACTGAAGAGAAGGAATACGGTTGATGAATTTGATATAAATCAATTGGTCGATTATTTAGAGCTTCTTGTCGGTTATGTATTGTTTTCGTTATAGATTTCGCTGTTCTAAACATGGGCCACCATTTCGTTGCAATTTTTGCCTCATCATGTGTTGCACCTATATTTTCAAGAGCTTTGGATAAAATCTTTTCTGACTCTCCACCACCATACACCTCAGCTGTGTCAAACCAGTTAATGCCGCCAGTTAAAGATGTTTTAATAATATCTTCGGTTAGTTCATCATCTAGGGATCCCCAAAACTTTCCAACGACGCCAGAGCCTTTGCTAAATTGCCAAGTTCCTAGTCCAAGGGGGGAAAGGTTTAAGTCTGTTTGACCTAGAGTTCTTTTAGTATTTTCCATGCATATCATCCTCCAAAAGGGTGGTTATCTGAAAAGATAAGAAAGTAAAGTAAGGTATTTTCTTCCACTCAAGATTATCTATTTCTAGGCGCAAGAGCGCTTTAGAATTGCTTATTCCGAAACGGTGTTTCTCGCGACGGTGAAGGGTTAACAAGGCGGATTCCACTTATCATGGAGTCTAGCTAGGGTCCGCTTTTCTTTTGAAAGTGTAACACTTCTTCTCTGAAGTTAGCGAATCTCTATCGGTTTGTAAGTTTGCAAGGATTAACACATAATAAAGATAGCAAGTAAACGAGTGAAGGGGGAAAAATAGTGAAAGATGATTTAGTATTTGATATGGAAATGGCTAGAGAATATGATAAGGGAATTCGACGTGCTCTACCTACATACGATGCCATGTTTCGAATGGTCCAGTCCTTTTTACGTGCTCATGTGAAAGAATCAGCAAACGTGTTAGTCATTGGGGCAGGCGGAGGAAATGAATTTGTGACATTTGGAACAGCCAATCCCACGTGGACCTTTGCAGGTGTAGATCCATCTGAAGCTATGCTAGAAGTAGCCCTCCAAAAAGCGAAGAACGAAGGTATGGGGGAACGTGTGTCCATTCATGCTGGCAAGATTGAAGAATTAGAATTAAAACAAATATTTAATGCCGCAACATGCTTACTAGTTTTGCATTTTGTCGAAACGCTAGAAGAGAAGCTAAGCCTACTAAAAACAGTGAAAGAACAATTACAACCAGGATCACCTTTTGTACTAGTCACGATGTTTGGCGATCAATCAAAACCAGAATTTAATGAGTGTATTAATTTATGGAAGTCTATATGGCTAGATTTAACAGATTTAACGAAAGAAGATGTGGAAGGAATGGAAGAATCAGTCCGTGAACTGTCTTTTATTTCAGCTGCTCAAATCGAAGATCTTCTAGCTCAAGCTGGATTCGAGCGAGTTACACAATTCTTTTCTACAACACTTTTCGGCGGTTGGATTGCTCACGCTGAAAGTTAATAAAAGCAGAAAGCGCCACTCTAGCTCATCACCGGCGCTGGAAGAACCGATGCGAAAACTTGTTTCCGCATGAGGTCTGTAACGCTAAATAAGCAACTTCGTGTTGCTCCTGCGGTTACTCGTCGCAAAATACAGTGTCAAGAGCTTTTGCAACGCCCTTATGACCCACGTCCTATGGTCCCAAGCTTAGGTGTGAGCTGGCGCTTGGAGCTAGACATAACAACGCCAAGTACGAAGGTATTGCTCAAAAAAATTTATACTTTCTATCTAGTAAAAAAGCAAGACCGAGTTACTCGATTTTGGCTTTTTACATCGTAACTGGTGGTGCGATATAAAAGTTTGCCTTTTTAGAGAGATGTAAAGGATCCAATTCGTGAAAATTAATTTTTTGTAAGTTCTTTCTCTCAAATACCATATTAAATATGGCCATATCCATCGGTTTTCCTTGTGGATCTTCAAGGGTTGTTTCTACTATTAAGACCACTTCTTGAACTTCATGTTGCCTTTTTACATCTTGAAGTATAGTTGCACAGCTATCGAGAATGTCTGCCTTGAATTCATCATAAGTTTCATCATCAAAGCTATATATGTAGGCAATGATTTTCAATTTTTCGGTCTTTTCATCAAATTCAACAAGTTTTACAGCGTCTTCAGCGAACTCTTGGCGATAGCCGAAGTTTTCCATAACGGAATGGACGATACTTTGCTCCAATTCGCTAAAGATTTTTGTGGTTTCCTTGGAATTGGCTTCGTTAGAACAACCAACAATTAATAAAGCTAGAAAGAATATCGTTAATAATTTTTTCAATGGAAGTCTCCTTCAAACGGTTTCTAGAAAATTATAATTGATTATTAAGGAAATTGGTATATATTTCAATAATAAATATGGCATCCCTTTATGGCCATAATAAGTTCTCTATATTCCATAAACTACCTCGTTTAATAGGTTTCTAATTTGCTTAAAAAGGGAACTTTAATAAGATAATAGAATGATAACAATAGAGGAAGTGTCCTAAATGAGCACGCCATCAAAAGCACAGGCAAAAGACAAAATGAGGGAAGCAAAACCGTGGGTACGTCGATTTGGCCGCTTTGGCAGTATGTCAAAAGGAATAGTTTATGGAATGATTGGCGTGTTGGCAGCACTTGCTGCTGTGGGACCAGGGGGAGAGACTACTGGAACTGGTGGTGCATTGCAATCCATTGCTGAAATGCCGTTTGGAGAAGTAGTCTTGTGGGTAATTGGAATTGGCTTGATTGGTTCTATCTTGTGGGATTTTATCAAGGCTCTTAAAGATCCTGAAAACGAAGGCAAGGATACAAAAGGTATTATTAAGCGGACTGGTTTTTTTATCAGTGCTATTATTTATGCGAATTTAGCTTTTGGTGCCATTAAGTTAGCGAGTCATACTGGTAAAGCTGGAGGTGACAATACCGAGAAAATCTTATCCGGAAAATTAATGGAACAGCCTTATGGGGTTTGGTTAATCGGTTTATTAGGCGTTATTATTATTGGATATGGTCTCACTGAATTCTTTAATGGAGCGAAAGAAAAATTTATGCGAAAATTTAATACGACTGACATGAATGCCGCAGAACGTAAAGTGGCACGCATTTCTGGGAAAGTTGGATTAATGGCACGTGGTCTTGTATTAAGTATGGTTGGCTTCTTCTTTATTCAAACAGCTTATAGCCATAATCCAGAACAATCTGAAGGTCTCGGTGGTGCTTTATCTGAACTGGCGAACCAACCATATGGACAGTTTTTGCTAATAATCGTTTCCCTTGGATTCATTTTATTTGGTATTTATCAAATTATTCTCGGACGCTATCAGTATATGAACTTTGGTCATAAAGGAAAATAAGAAAAGAACCATTCACAAATGTGGGGCAACTGAATTTGGGAGCTATTCCTCGATTTTTATCGAGGAATGGCTCCCTGTTTTTATAAGTATAATAATTTTGTGTCTTGATGATTTCAAATCAAGAATCCCTAAACCTTCGTCCATGAAGGATGCACAGTAAGCAATACGAAAGAAAGAGGCGACGTTTCGTTCAATCAAAATGGAACGAAATGTCGCCTTGAAGTTTCTCAGTGGTTATGAATCCTCTATTAGAGCGGCGGAATTAGGAGGTAATTGGTTAGTTGCTCCAATACGACAAAAAGTTGCTCCAGTCAAAGCAAAAGTTACCTCAATCAGCACCAAAGTTGCACCAATCAAAGCAAAAGTTGCCCCAATAGGACCATGAACGTGCTGCAATCAAAGCGAAAGGTCTATATTCAGATGAAAAATCTACTCAATCAAGTGAAAAGTAGTACTTCCTAACAAAGAAATGTTTACCTTTGACTCGATTGCATGCTTTTCTTGCTATGGTTTCAAAGTGAACTTAATACTTTCATCTTCATGGCCATGAAATGTTTGATACGCATTACTTTCTTGATCTAATGCGTAGTAATTTCAGTGAGATCACAATTGTGAATGGTTCTTTTCGTGTGCAAGCAACCATTCTTTTCGCCATGTTTCCCATGCAAATCCGGTCAACGCACCATTTTTTCCAATTACTCGATGGCAGGGAATAACTAGAGCTAATTTGTTTTTTCCAATCGCAGTTCCAACAGCACGAACGGCTTTTTCTCTTTGAATCACATGAGCGATTTCAGAATACGTACTCGTTTCACCATAAGGAATATGTGTAAGTTCACTCCACACTTGGAGTTGAAAAGGTGTGCCATTTAATTGTGGAAATGTAAAATATGTTAGTTGTCCTTTAAAATAGGCATCAATTTCTTGTTTGAAATGTTTCACTATATCATTTTCATTGCTGGGTTGTTGTTCTTCAACGAACAGTACCGATAGAAGAGAGGATTGAGTAGCCTTTACTTCAATAAATCCAATAGGTGATTCAACATAACCTGTAAACATAAGCAACCTCCTTTTCACCATTATAAAAAACTTTTGAGATATTTGCTTTTCAATTGTTGTCATTCAATTTTGGACCAATTAAATTGTGATACTATTAAAAAAAGGAGGCACTTGATATGAAAGAAATTGAATGGATCGCAGTTTCAAACAATGATGATGCATTTGATGGACAGTTCTATTATGGTGTCTCCACTACACTGATTTTTTGTCGACCTTCATGTCATTCTAAAATGCCTCTTCGTAAGCATGTTTCTATTTTTTATACACTACGTTCAGCTAAGGATGCCAGTTATCGTCCGTGTAAACGATGTCGTCCTGAAGACTTGATTTATACTCATCCGAGCACAAAACTCGTCAACCAGACCCTTTCAATCATTGAATCACAGTTAACAAGTCCTCTGACATTGAAAGATATGGCTGAACAATTATTTGTTTCCTCAACTTATTTACAGAAAGTGTTTATGAAAGAAACGAAAGTATCACCGTCAAGATACTTGACGAATGTCAGAATGTCTAAAGCGAAACATTTACTTCAACATACTGATTTACTAGTGATCAATATTGCTCAATCAGTTGGGTATCAAAATGCTGCCCATTTTTCCACGGCTTTTCAGCGTTACACCGGAAATTCACCAACTCAATATCGAACGAAGGTTCAGTAAAGGAAGTACTTATTATGCGAGTTTATGTAGCACTAATTGCCCTTAGTCTTATTTGGGGACTATCTTTTGTATTTATCTCAATTCTAAGCGAGCCAGCAGGTGTATGGGGAACCGTTTTTATTCGCTGTACAGCAGGTGCTTTGCTGTTACTTCCATCGCTCTGGTTTAAGCGAAAAGATATCATAAAACCTGTTCCATGGAAAGCTTTATTAGTCGTTGGAGTGGTTAACGCAGGTTTGCCATGGGGATTGATAGCACTTAGTCAAACTCAAATTGACAGCAGTTTAGCGGCAGTACTTAATGCCTTTACACCTATATTTACTGGGTTAATGGGCTTGTTATTTTTTGGTTCGGTATTGTTAAAACAACAATGGATTGGCATAGCAACCGGCTTTATTGGGATTTTAATTATCATGAAATTTGATATTTCATTGTTATTTGGTGAGAGCTTTGTTGGAATTGGAACGATGATCTTAGCAACGATTTGCTATGGCTTTTCCTCTCATTACGCCCGGAGACATTTAAAAGATGCAGGAATTATTTTTGTCACAACATGTACATTGGTTGTTGGAGCTGTTTTTGGTGGGTTAATGATGCTTTTCACGAATACTAATCAATTACATACTCTTATACTAAATATAAACAGTGAAATATTATTTGCAATTATAGGACTTGGTTTCTTTGGTTCAGGCATTGCGCATTTACTATTTTTTTACTTGATGAAAAAAAGAAGTCCAGAATTCGCGACGTCTGTAACTTATTTAATTCCGATTTCCGCTATATTTTGGGGCTATTTTTTACTAAAAGAACCTATTTCAATTCAAATGATTATCGGTTTACTTATCATTTTATGTGGCGTCTATTTAACAACTCGTCCCAAACTCACTTTCCGTAAGTGAGTTTTTTTTTAGAGCTGATTCAGGTCGTATTGGACGGTAAATCTTCTGAACCATGAGCTAAAAAATGAAAGAGAAGATGATAAACACTATCTTCAAATAGGTTGTAGTACATACCGTATGATTGACAATATGAAAGACGCCAAATAGTGACAAAGTCACTTCATTCGGCGTCTTTTATTCTTGGGTTTTGGTGCTACAGGTTTGTAATTCCCAAGTCGATACTGTTTTAATACTTGTTTTTCAGCTGAAACCTAAATTAGTAAATTATTTTGCTCGAGTTTTTTGTAAGTTTAAAACTTTAGGCGTACGTGTTTTTAGTATAGTTTCTATACACTTGGCATATATAAAAATAAACATTCAACACAATAAATAAGCGAATAGATTTATTTGGGGGATAACTATAAAATCATCAAATTAATTTTTTACACGATCTAATGAGGGAGGAATCATCTTGAAAGTAAAAAAAATTATGCTCCTCTCAGTGATTGTTGTTCTCGCATTTCTGCCATTTTTAATGAACAAGAATCATCAACAAACGGCTATTGCAAATGTTGAATATGCCCAGCTCGGCAACAGCATAAATAAAATAATCCAAGATGAACGATTAGACGGTGCAACTACTGGTATCAGCATTCGAAAAGCAGCAACTGGGGAACTTATATATGACCATTTTGGTGATACTAGATTACATCCAGCTTCGAACATGAAACTACTTACAGCTGCGGTAGCTCTAGAAACACTTGGTGAGGAATATCGTTTCGTTACGGAAGTGTTAACGGATGGTCATGTAAAAAGTGGCGTGTTACAAGGAAACTTGTATTTAAAAGGTAAAGGAGACCCGACCCTTTTAACGGAAGATTTCGACCTCTTTGCACAGAAACTAGCTTCTAAAGGCATAAAAATTATTAACGGAAACTTAGTTGGAGACGACACATGGTACGACAATGTCCGATTGTCGCAAGATATCAACTGGACAGATGAATCGTACTACTATGCAGCCCAGGTATCCGCACTAACAGCATCCCCAAATGCGGATTTTGATGCAGGTACAGTAATTGTGGAAGCTCACGCAAATTCAAAAGTCGGAAAGGCAGCCACAATTAATGTAATGCCACCAACAGATATGGTGAAAATTATTAATCGTTCTAAAACGGTGGCGTCAGATGGAACAAAGACCGTCAAGATTGAACGTGAACATGGCACAAACAACATCGTTATTGAAGGTGTAGTTCCAGAAGGTGGAACCGTCACCCGTGAATGGATTACCATTTCGGAACCATCGTATTATGCACTTGATTTATTCGGAAAATCTTTAACAAAAAAAGGAATAACATTTGCAGAAAAGCCAAAACTCACACTTGGCAAAACACCAAGGAAAGCTCAATTACTAACATCAAAAAAGTCCATCACATTGAAAGAACTATTGATTCCCTTTATGAAACTAAGTAACAATTCCCATGCAGACATTTTGGCAAAAGAGATGGGAAAAGTGGTCTATGGGGAAGGAAGTTTTGAGAAGGGACTTCAAGTGATAGAAGAAAATTCTGCAAAACTAGGTTTGGATAAGGACATGATGATGATTCGAGATGCTTCAGGTATGTCACATATCAATTTAATTCCTGCAAATGAAGTAACAAATCTTCTCGTTTCTGTACAAAAAAAGCCTTGGTATAACACATTTTTAACATCTCTACCAGTCGCAGGTGTTAGTAAAAGATTTGTTGGAGGAACCTTGCGTAACCGTATGAAAATTGAACCAACAGTAGGTAATGTGAAAGCCAAAACGGGTACAATAACGGCAGTATCTGCGTTATCAGGCTATGCAACTACGAGAGACGGTGAGTTGTTGGCATTCTCTATCCTCATTAATAATGACTTATCAAAGGTGACGCCAATAGAAGATCAAATTGCGACGGCAATAGCGAGCTATACACATTTAAAATAATTAGTAGCTTCTCATATCAAAATATGGGAAGCTATTTTTACGTACATACATACAATACAAAGAGAAGGAGACTCCATGTTAACAGACAAACAATTAAACGATATTGAAACACTTCAAAAACAATGTGAAGTACATGATAACTTACAACTAAAACTAAATTGGGAAATGCTTCGAAAACGTGAATTAAATCAACTAGATTTTTTGTATTATGAACAGAATAAACTAATTGCATTTCTAGGGTTGTATGCATTTGGATCAACTGTTGAAGTATGTGGTATGGTCAGGCCAGGCGAACGTCGTAAAGGTCATTTTAATCGGCTGTTTCAGCAAGGAATGGAAAAAGCCAAACTTGAAAAGTACAAGAAAATCTTACTAAATGCACCTTCTGGAGCACAAGCAGCTAAAACTTTCTTAATACAACATGGAGCGTTTCTTGCGTTTACGGAACATCAAATGAAGTGGCAAGCAAAGGTTCTTGAAGCAGTTGAGGGGTTTACGCTGCGACACGCAACTACAGATGACCTAGATATGAGAGTTCGACTGGATGTCGAAGCTTTTGGTGTGCTAGAAGAGGATGCACAAGCGATGGAAAGCAGAATTAACAATGATGAAGATACCGATATGTTAATGATCGATGTAAATAATGAAACTATAGGGAAAATTAGAGTGAAGAGAGAAGATGGAGAGGCTTGGATATATGGTTTCTGTATTCTTCCCGACTACCAAGGAAAAGGAATTGGCCGAAAAGTACTAAGTAAAGTTGTCTCAGACCAAAGTGCATTAGGATACACCGTTCATTTAGACGTTGAAACAAAAAATGCACAAGCGTTAAAGTTATACGAATCTGTAGGGTTTAAAGAAATCCATGCACAGGACTACTATGTATACCAAAATAAAACCGACTATAAGTGAGTCGGTTTTGATAGTCATCTATTTTCAATTTGAAGCGCTATGATAAAGTTAGTGTAAAAGGACATTGAGGAGATGATTGTATGGATCGTTATTGGTTGAAGATAAAAGAAAGCATTTGGTTTATACCGACATTGTATAGTTTGTTATCAGTAGTTTTGGCAATCATTACCTCAACTATTGATCACTTTTTTGATAAAACATTATTATTGTATGTACCTCCTGTGTTACTGACGAGCGTTAGCCTAGCCCAAACAATATTAAGTGGGTTATCAGCAGCTTTACTGACAATGACGACTTTTACATTTTCCACAATTATGGTGGTGTTGATTACTTACTCTTCGCAATTCTCACCACGTACAATGAAAAATCTTGTGCGTGACCCAATGGTTTGGCGAGTGTTAGGTGTCTTTATGGGAGGCTTTATTTATACCACGTTATCGTTGTTATTTATGCAAGAATCGATTGTAGGAGATTCTGTTATATCGGGATTAATTGGCGTGTTGTATGCCATGATTTGCCTGATTTTCTTTGCTATTTTTATACATCATATTGCACAAAATGTACAAGTAAATACATTAATTGAAAAGCTGAAAATTGAAGGTATTGACGCAGTTGAATGCTATGAGGCTTTTTTGAAGCGTGAAGATATGACAACCCAAATGAATGATAATTGGACGATAAGAGGTACCGCTAATCCGATAACTGCTCGTAGTGATGGCTATTTACAATTAGTTGATATTGAACAACTTATTGCATTAGCGCAAAAACATAAAGGCAAAATCGAAATGAATTGTTGTATTGGAGATTTTGTTCAAAAAAACAGCCCAGTTGTAACGCTTTACACAAAGGACCAAATCTCTCTTCAAGAAGATGATGGTAAGCTTTTTGTTGTGGGTCGTGAGCGAGATACGAGGCAAGATCCAGTTTTCGCCATTCAGAAAATGGTTGAAGTGTCTCTTCGCGCCATATCACCAGGAATAAATGACCCGAACACGGCTATACATAACATACATCAATTAGGTAGGTTACTAGGTTCATATAGCCAACTTCCACGGAGAGACTTAATCTTTATGGATAAAGATAAATACTTGCGAGTGAAAATGAGCTTACACTCATTTGAAGCAGTGTTGTATCACACTTTTCACCAGCTAAGACATTATGGAAAAAGTGATATTTCTGTATTGGGCGCTATTACTGACTCACTAACAATGGCGGCTGAACGTGCACCACTAGAAAGTAAAAAAGATATTTGGACTATTCAATTGTATGTTATCGAAGGGATGAAGAATAGTGATTTCCAATCATTGGATCGCGTTTTCTATCAAAAGAAGATTGACAAGTTATCGAATCTGGTTGGAGAGCGATCGGTCAATTTACGATAAATTAACTTAGTCGATGAAGTATAATAATTTTTCATAAAAAATACGAAAGCATCGAGAAATCAGATGTTTTCGTAGGATTTATATTAATATTTTTTTAACATATTAGTCTTTTTCTCGGTGTTGTACTCAAGGACTTCATGAGAGGGGTCATAAGATTCACCATAAAAGTGTTCGTCTTTAAAAGTATGAATGTTTTCGTACGTCCATTTCATAGCCTTATAAATTTCTAATTCATCCTGATTAGCTGGTGACCAGTACAAGATTTCTAAAATGGTATTCTCACCAGTTGCGAGAGACCGTCTAATATAACCTATTCTAGAAGCATGTTGGAAATCTTCACGAGAATAAAACTTTAATCGTAATTCTGTATCCGTATCCTCATAATTGACTGGTTCTACTTCAAGTAATATAGGTTTGTTTTTTTCTTTTAACATATTTAATAATTTACGTCCTAATCCTTCACCACGTGCTTCTTTGGACACAAATAAATAATCCACAAAAACAAAGTTTTCAAACTCTACATACATTAAAACGTGTTTTGGACCTTCATCTTTTATATAAACATTACCTTTTTCAGCAAGTAGCGTTTCCATATGTTCTTTTGATTTCATTTCTTCGACTGGGAAATATTGATTTAATTTTTCATACCAATTCATGTTGACAGTCTCCTTTTCAAAATTGTATTTTGCCGGAGTTTTTTTGTGAAGTTGTAATAAGAGGATAAAAGTAGGCGAGAAAATCCTCGATTATATATTTACCCGTATTTCGTAAGGCTAAACCTTTTTTGAAATATTTTTTTTTTGATAAATACTTATTATCAAAATAACCTATAATAACAAGAAACATACATATGTAAGGACGTGAAAAATTGGCTAAAAAGCTTTGGTTTCAACTAGGAGTAGGGATAATACTTGCCTTAATTATTGTCAGGATGTTTATTGAAGTGAAAGGGATTTTTTCACCGCTTGTGATTATTGGACAAACAATATTCTTGCCTTTATTACTAGGGGGTATTTTATTCTACTTAACGAGACCAGCACTGGTGTTTTTAGAGTCTAGAAAATGGCCAAGGTGGACAAGTATATTGGCTATCTTTATTGCCATAACTTTTGCTTTATGGTTGTTCGTGGCTTTGATTGGTCCCGCCCTTACGAAACAGGTGAATGCCCTTGTTAATGACGCACCTGAACTCGTTATAGGCTTAGAAAACATAGCTGATTACATAATTGATCAAAAAAGCCGATTACCATTATTTATTGAAGAATCTATTGATGGTCAATCTGCAAATATTAATGAGACAGCACAAGGATTCGGTACTTGGGTAATTGAGATGGTCCAAAGTTTCTTACGAGGTTTATTTTTATTAGTATTGGTCCCATTTTTCCTAGTCTATTTATTAAAAGACCACGAAAAATTTGCACCGTTTATTGCGAGTTTCTTTAGAGGAGAACGTAAAACGTGGATTCGTAAGACTTTGAGAGACATCGATATTACATTGAAGTCTTACATTCAAGGTCAACTATTAGTTAGCATTGCTGTTGGAGTGATGTTGCTCATTGGCTATTTAATAGTTGGTCTTGAATATGCATTGATCCTCGCTGTTTTTGGAATGCTTATGAACGTCATTCCTTTCATTGGTCCATTTATTTCAGTAATTCCAGCAATTATCATTGGATATATTCAAGAGCCACAACTTGCCATTTATGTAGCTATTATTATGCTTATCGCTCAACAAATTGAGAGTAATTTAATTTCACCAAATGTAATGGGGAGAGTTCTGCATATACATCCATTAACAATTATTACGGTAATTTTAGCTGCAGGAAATATTGCTGGATTATGGGGAGTAATTTTATCAATTCCGACATACGCAGTCATTAAAACAATTGTAAAGAACGTATATGCGAGAGGCTCAGAAATTAAGGAAGCTGCAACAGCAACGGTAGAAGACGAGTGATACATGTCATACCTTATAGATGAATGAAAAATAGTGATTGTAAAAACCGGTCTCCCAATGTGAGAGACCGGTTTGTTTATTTAGGATACTGTTTTTTAATGATGTTTCGTTTTTTACTTTTTCACCATATTCACTAACATATGAGATAGAGCCTGCTGTTGATCTTTATCGCCAGACTTCCATAATTCCAGTAATAAATTTTCTTCACTGTTTTTTGGCTCTTCATTTTTTGCTAAATAGCCAGCCACTTTTTCAGCTGTCTTGGCCAATTGCTCATCACCAAGGCCAAATTTTTCACCCATTGCTACTTTATCGCCCAAATAAGATTTAAAGGTAGAAAAATTCGCTAAAATTTCATCCTTCATCTGAGGGCTAATGTTGTTTAACTCTTCTTGAACTTTACCTTGAATGTTTTCCATGTCTTAGACACTCTCCTTATTATATTCTTACTAATAGGATTGTCCAATTATCAAGAATCTAAAACATAGAAGTGCGCTAAATGTGTATTTTTTATTATTAAATTGGGCAAAAACCGCATTTTTGCAAACCAGGAACTTCTTTCGAAAAACAACAGGTAGTGCGTACGCAAGTGTTCAATAGTTGAGCTGGTTCAAGCCCTTTTAAATAGGTGTTGAACAAAGACTGTGAAGCTATTCCTTCCCACACTTCAATGGATTTTAATATCTCCAAATCAATACGGGATTGTTTAGCAGTAGAAGGATTGTTTAATAAAACTGAATAATGCCACAACAAAAAACCAAATACGTTTTCCCATAAAGTTATAGGAGAGACAGAAGAATGCTTGCGAATTTCTACAAGTAAAGAATGAATTTGTTTTAAAACTTTATGAATGATAGTGGTTCGAACTTCATTCTCAACATCGACGTAGTGGTTTTTATCAATATACATGCTGATGCCTTTATTTCCATACTCCACATTTGCACCAAATATTAAGTCTTCAAGTTCACCACCCCAAAATTCATCGTAAGTAGCTAACATGACAAATTGTGTCGAAGCAAACATTCCGTAGCGGCGCATCAGGTAGGAAGCGGCAACCGTTTTGTTATCAATTCCTGTAACTAGTTGAACAACTGACAAAAAGTCAATGTCTTGTAATTCTTTACGAGAGAATAATGGATGGGAAGGTGATGTTGTATACGTGCTATACATATTAAGTTGTCGGATTTGATCGTTCGTTAAAGTAGTCATGAGTTAAGTATACAGAATTATAATAAATAAAGTATTGACTTATGTAGTGATAATGATTATCATTATCATATTAACAAATAAATCTTTCTGAAAACTAGGGAAGAAACCATGTCAGCGACTTTTCTCCAAATCGACGCTGAGTAAACGCAATCTTAACCCCCTCATCGTTAAGTTGTGTTTTAAATTCAAACAGATCCATGCTTAATTGCATGGATCTGTTTTTGCGTTAGCATGGATATTTATTGGTTACTAATTAAAGACAGCATGGTGTCAGCATAAGCCGTTCAGTTTTGGATCACTTATTGCGAAATAAACGGTCAAATCGAATCCGTTTTAACACCAAAATATAACCCTAAATTGCGCTTCAATTCGAGGTGATTTTTTATGGGAAAATAACAAATTACTTCCAATTTTTAAAAGGTTATACTTAATGTTTATTATAAAAAATGGCTTTTTTAAAGGAAAAGGTTGCTTAATAGTTAAAGAATTAGGAGAGATGGGTTTCCTAATACCAATACTGGTACTGGATATTTATGTTAAAATGAGTATAAGATTTTGAAAGCTTTCACTTAAACTAACGAAGCAGTTTAGTTCAACTAGCAATATCAATTTGATAATTTAAATGACTCTGGGAATAATACACCTTAAGATACGTGGAGGTGTTAAAAAATGACTAAAACTATTCTTTTCTTGGCTTCTTTTATTACTTTTTCAACGGTATATGCAACTACAAGTGAAAAGCCTAGTCCTTATGAATAAATTTATCCTGAAATAGGATACCAAACCATTGAAGCAGCATTGGACGATTTTGAAAAACATTTTAATGAAAAATTAGAGCTTCCGCTTAGAGTACCACCGGTAAGCTTTACTCATTATTTTGGTAGGTTTAATGATTTAGATGGAGACGCTAATGACTCATTTGAAGTAACGTTGATAAATGAACAAATATCTGAAAATCATTATAAAATTGATGTTCGACCACTTAAGTATAAATTTCCTATTAGAGAGAAATACGTGATAAAAACATTGGAATTAAAGAGTGGGATTGTAGCCACTTATATGACATTTTCAGGCTTTCATTTGCTTGTCTTTGAAAGGGATAATTGGCAATACACATTAAATATTGATAAACGAGTTTCAAACAAAGTTACACCTGAGACATTAGTAGATATAGCTAACTCTATTGATTATTGAATTAACTTAAAATTTCACATTCAACTAAAGTGATACTTTACTTCAAGAAGAGGTAAAGCCTTTTGCTTATTGAACTAACGCAGCAGGTTAGCTCAATAAGCATTTTGAAAATTAATCAGAATAGGAGGGAAGGAATTGAAAAAACAATATTTTGTTCAATATTCCGATGATAGTACAATTAATTACTTTGCCATTCCAAAAGATATTTTTACATTTATTGATATTGGAATTAGAGGTATAGGAACCGATTTTATTTCCACGTTGGTTCAAAATATGTTCAGCTTTCCAATTTTCTTTGTTTTGGAATCCGATATTTTTGAAAACGGGAAAAGTGTCATTTCGGAAAGGAATATCCCTTCCTATAAATTCTCTTCTGACGGTTTTATTATTAAGATCAACTCGGTTGATACATTGGAAGCAATCTGTGATATATCGGTTGATTTAGCTTTGAATGGAATAAGCGTATTTATTTTCTATGGAGAAGGGCTTTATGAGGAGGATTTAGTTCCATCGAGGCAATGGAATAAACCTATTGAATTTAAAAATCTTGATTTTCAAAAGGTCGAAACCTTTATTGATTTAAGCGAGGTTGGACTTTTCTTATCTAGCAAAAACAATAAATTCAACTCCCCCAGAAAAGTTTCACACTATATATCCGCATCCTATTCACTTGATGTAGAGAACAGCGATATATGATGTAGAAAAGAATTTCAGAGCTACCAAATTCAACTTATAATATGATTGTGAATAAATTCACTTAAACTAACGGGTGCTTCAGTAAGGAGTGAAGCCTTTTTTCTTATTGAACTAAATGGCAGGTTAGTTGAACAAGCAAAATATATTTTTGATAATTTCAACTGGAAAATTCACTTAAAAATGGATCCTCAATTCGTTTCAAACGTATTAAAGGAACGGGGCTGGAGGGAATTATATGTTTAAAACAATTTTATTTTTTATTGTAGTGATTGCATTCTATGTTATTTCGTTTTGGCAATATAAAAATCCAACTAAGCTATTCGTTTGTGGTTTCAACCAGCATATACTGAGGAACCTAAAGTAGATGAGGCATATGTAAGGCGTTCCCTTATAATAAGAGGGATTTTCTTCACTTTGGCATTTATCGTAATAATTGTTTTGACATTAGTTATATAGTTATTTTCACTAACGAGGTGCGTTGATCCAAGAAGGATTAACGCATTTTTTGTTGAACTAATTGTACTAACGCGGCAGTTTAGTAAAATGTGGATTTAAATTTGGGGGAATTATAGTGAAATATACGGGCATCTTTATTGGACTTTTTATTTTGTCATTCATTATTTTTAATTTAGTAGGGCTGATAACTGGTGCAACAACAAACGAAGAAGAAATGGTGGCTATAATTGTTGTCAGTATCCAGAACGTGGCAATTATTACTTTACTAATTTATATCGCACAAAAGCTAGGAAAAAATAAGGGTTCGCAGTAATATGTTATTTCAAGAATAGGTCTCTTTTTCTTCTGGAATTAAAGGGGCAGGTTAGTTGTAAAACTTCTTAAACCGTAACAATAGAAATGATGTGATTTAAAAGGAGAGTGGATATGAAGAGACCTTTTGGAGTTTCATTAATTAGTTATTTTTATATCTTTGGGGCAATCGTTTTATTATTTACTGCTGTTTTTTATAATGCTGATGCTAATTCCATTGGTATTGCTGAGAGGTTTGGTATGCCAAATGTGTCTGAACGACTTATGAGGGTAATAGTGGCTATCTTCTCATTGGTAATGGTGTATGGCTATATAAGACTGAGAAAATGGGGCTTTTGGTTAGTAGTAATCTATTCAATATTTTTTGGATTAATAAGTTCCTCTTTGATATCAAATCAATCACAACAGCCATTTGTTGGAAATATGATTTGGTCAATTATTATTTTGGCTTACACACTCTATGTGAAAAAGGCATTCTTCACAGATAGCTCTCAGCAATAGGAAGTCCCTTTATTTCTACAAATGCTAATATTTCTTATTGAACTAACGGGTGAGTTGATCCAAGAAGGATTTAACGCATTTTTTGTTGAACTTATTTTACTAACGCAGCAAGTTAGTGCAATAAGGAATTAGGCTTATGGCGAAAAACATACAATTTAAATTGGGAGGAGTTTAATGAAAAGATTTTTAAATCTAAATACGGTATATATTGTTGCAGTAATAATAGTTCTTGGTGTTTTGTTCATACCTCGAGCAGTGGATATATACAATCTTCGGACACAGGGGATAAATTATTTTACTAATGACATTGAAAGTTATCACAATAATGCACACCCTATTGAAGGAGAATATACAATCGAGATTGATTTAAATAATTTGGAGAATAACAAAGGAAAAGTGCTTTTTGATGATGGAGAAAACCAAATTTATGTGTGGAAAGTAATCTCTCATAATACTAATGAATATGAATTGTTCTTTAGGTCAAGTGGAAGTTCTAGTTTAGGTGGTGCAACAATAATATCAGGTGTTGAACACAAACATAATAATGATGGTTTAATAAGTAAATTTCAAGCGAAAGCAAAAGCAACGTATAGAGGTGATACTTATAAATTAAGTCCTTCTGAATATTCAGGCTTAAACTACAGTGATGTAGATGAGTTTGGTTTTTATCTGGAGTTACCAGAAGAGTTAGTTCCTGATTTTGAAGAAGAAGGAATGATTGATGTAGCAGTTACAAACTTATATATAAATTTATGGGCAAAGAAATCATTTTGAACTAACGAGGTGCTTTAGTAAAAACGGATAGCCAAATAAATGAGCTTGGAGATACATCTCCAAGCTCATTTATTAATAAAAAATCAACAAATTACTTTACCATAGCCTAATAAAATAACAGAGTATTGGGGAGTTGATGGAAGAGAAAAACATAAGCCCTTGTAACTCCCGAACTACAGCTGTAAAACCTTTTTCTGACATGTGTAGAGCAGAAGTGAATCTCTATTTTGTTGGTTATTCAACTGTAATTCATCACTTGTGAACTACTTATATCTATATCTATAAATACCTTTCACATGTAGACCACATTCTTGTTCATCATATCAACGTTGAATATATGAGGATGTGTTTCCCTAAATGACTACAGCCATGAAAAAGTGA